>JANZKD010000005.1 GCA_025061245.1 Candidatus Culexmicrobium profundum | reverse complement strand
GCTAAGCCTTCAGCTATTGTGTCTGCATGTCCTGTTGAGGTTAGTTTACCCTTTTTCCATGATAGGTAGAAGCTTTTCGCTCCTTCAGCTTGTACGCCTATAACCCTTATTTTCGGATCTACTGATTTAGCTACTATGACTGCACCTGAACATCCTGATCCTCCGCCTATGGGATTTATTATTACATCTACTCTTGGTAGGTCTTCAATATTTTCTAGGTGCATGGTTGCTACTCCAGCGTATAGAAGTGGTTCATTGACTCCATGGACATAGAGTATGCCTTTTTCTTCAGATATTTTCTCTGCATATTCTCTTGCTTCTTCATAGACTTTGCCGTGAAAGATTATTTTCGCCCCTAGACTGCGTAATGCTTCAATCTTTACCTTTGGTACTCCATGGGGCATTACTATTGTAACGTCTGCTCCTATTAGCTGTCCAGCATAGGCTATTGATTGACCGTGATTTCCAGTTGATGCTGTTATGAGTCCTCGGTTTAATGCTTCTTCCTTTTTAGTATTTACATAGTAGATGCCTCCACGTACCTTGAAGGCTTTTGTTGGTAGGGTGTTTTCAAGTTTAAGGTATGCTTCAAAGTTTAGTATTTTTGAGAGCTTTTTAGAGTATATTAATGGTGTTCTTGGTAGATGTTTTGAAATTATTTTCCTAGCCTTATAGACATCTCTGAGTTTGGGGATTTGAAGGTTCATACGGTCACCGTCTCACTTTTTCAACTTTAGGTTAATATGGTTTTGCTGAGAATGCAGAGTTGTATTTTTGAGCTATATTAATATACTGTCACTTGTATTAGTCTTGTATGGTTAAATTTTATGATGTTATTGCTTTTGGAACTGGCTCTGCCTTAAATATTGTTTCAAGTATTATTTCTCATTGGCCTGAAATACGAGTGGCTGTGGTTGAGAAGGATATTGTAGGCGGTATATGTTTAACGAGGGGATGTATTCCAAGTAAAATGGTGTTGTATCCTGCTGAGCTTCTAGCTGAAATTAGGCGTGCACATTTATTTGGAATTGATGTTAAAGTGAATGGTGTTGATTCTAAATTTATTCTTAGATGTATGAGGGAGATGGTTTTTAGGGAGAGTAGAAAGATTGAGGAGAGTCTTAAGGCTCATCCTAGAATAGATCTCTATAAGGGTGTAGGTGAGTTTGTTGATGAATATACGGTTAAGATTGGTGATGAATTGATTAAGGGTGAGAAAATACTGCTTTGCACTGGTTCTAGACCCTTTATTCCACTTATTCCTGGATTAGAGGAAGCTGGATACTTAACTAGTAAGAGCTTCTTCTTAGAGGTTGAAGAGCTGCCTAAGAGCATAGTGATTATTGGCGGTGGATATGTTGCTGTTGAGTTAGGCTTCTTTATGTCTATGATGGGTTCAAAGGTAACTATAATTGGTAAGAGACCTAGACTTGTCCCACGTGAGGAGCCTGAAATTTCTGAGTTACTTGGAAGAGAGTTGTTGAGGCATGTGAATCTACTTCTAAATCACATGGCTGTTGAAGCGTTTAAGAGGAATGGTAGGAAGGTTGTTGTAGCAGAAAATCTTGAGACTGGAGGGAATGTTGAGGTGGAGGCGGATGAAATATTGGTTGCCGCTGGTAGGCACTCTAACTCTGATTTAACTAAACCTGAGAAGACTGGGGTTAAGGTGGATGAGAAGGGTTGGATTATAACTAATGAGTACTTAGAGACTACGAAGTCTAATATTTGGGCTTTTGGGGATGCTAATGGAAAGTTTATGTTTAAGCATAAAGCTAATTATGAGTCAAGAATAGTTTTTTACAATGCTTTTCTAGGTAAGAAGGTTAAAGTTGATTATCATGCTATTCCCCACGCCATATTTGTTTACCCTGAAGTTGCCAGTGTCGGTTTAAGAGAGGAGGAGGCAGCTGAGAAGTATGATATTTTAGTGGGTTATAATTGGTATGAGAGTACTGCTAAGGGTGAGGCTATGATGGTTAAAGATTATTTTGTTAAGGTTATTGTTGAGAAGGATAGCTATAGAATTCTTGGGGCTCATATCATCGGACCCTATGCCTCCATATTGCTTCAGGAAATAGTTAATTTAATGTATACTCATGATCAGAGTGTAATGCCAATTTATAATGGTATGCATATTCATCCAGCTTTGTCGGAGGTTGTTGAGGGTGCATTCTATAATCTACATGACCCTGAGGCATGGAAGAAGCATAGTCATTAAACTAATACACGCTTCCTCTACTTTAAAGATGTTAATTTAATGATATGATTTATTGATTTTATGTTATTCTTCTTTAACAGTGATTGATGTTGTAGGGCATGATGACTCTGCATCTTTTACACAGTTGCTTAATGCTTCCTTTACTACTCCTTCAGCCTTCACGTCGTCATTAAATGTTCTATGGGCCTCCACTATGCGTGCCTTTACATCTTCTCCCAGCTCAAATACATCTGGGCATATGGAGGCGCATAGTCCGCATCCAATGCATGTCACCTTATCTATGGTGACTTTATATTTAGCCATGAGATCACCATTCATCCTCTTGGTGTTTGAATATAAGTCTTTTGATCATCATGTTATTCTACTCTTATTTCCCCGCTTTTCTTTTGAATGGACAACTTTATAACTACAAAATTACTAAGTTTTAGTGTGTCGATCGAGAGGTTTGCTAAGAAAGAGCTTCTCAGTTTTCATAGACCCTTTAGGAGGCCTAGTAGGAAGCCTGATATCAGTTTATCTGCAGGTGACCCTGACTTTAATCAACCAAAATTTATTGCTGATGCTGTGGCTAAGGCAATTTTAGATGGCTATACACATTATGTTTTTGATGGTGACTCTGAATTTAAGGAGGAGATTGCAAAATATTATGGTAAGTATGGAGTTAAGGTTGATTCTCAATCTCAAGTACTATTGACCTCTGGGGGTTCGCCGGCGATTTTTAGGATTTTAGGTGCCTTTGTTAATCCTGGTGATCAAGTAATTATTTTGGATCCAACATTTCAGGTTTATACTCGCTGTATACAGTATTTTGGCGGTGAAGTTGTTAGAGCTCCAATGGTTAAGAATGAGGATGGATACTTTAGAACTAGCATTGAGAATATTGAGAAAGCTATTACTGATAGAACTAAGATGCTTATTATTTGTAATCCAGATAACCCTACTGGATGTGTATATACTGAGGATGAGCTTAAACAGATAGCTGAATTAGCTATTAAGCATGACTTCCTAGTCATGTCTGATGAAATTTACACTGAGTTTATTTGGTGTGGTAGACGTCATGTCACCATTATGAGTATTCCAGGAATGGAGGAGCGGTCAATAGTTGTTATGAGTTTCTCTAAAATGTTTGCTTGGACTGGTCTTAGAGTTGGCTTCATAATTTCAAGCCCTGAGATTATCAGCTTAATTAAACGTGTTCCAATGGGTGTATGCTCTATTCCAGTTCCAATTCAGAGGGCTGGGATTGTTGCTTTGAGGGAGGGTTGGGATTTCGTTGAAATGATGAGGAGAGAGTATTTGAAGCGAGTTGAGTTTTGTGTTAAGAGATTAAATGAGATTCCTGCGATTCACTGTGTGAAGCCTGAAGGAACGTTTTATGTTTTCCCGGATATTTCTGAGACAAATTTGAAGTCTAGGGATTACTGTGAAAAATTGCTTGAAGCTGAGGGTGTTTCAGTTGTTCCTGGTTCGAATTATGGTGATATGGGTGAGGGTCATATTAGATTGGCTTTAGTAAAGCCATTGGATGTTCTTGAGGATGCGCTTAATAGAATTGAGAGATTTACGAGAAAAATTATAGGCTAGTTTAGCTTTAACTTCTAATTCTCTTTTGTTTTAGTAGTATTTTGTTTATTCCATTTATCATTGCAGCGTTGACTTTTTCATCTATTATTTCATCGGGTTTAACTTCTTCTTTTCCTGATGCGTTGGCTAAAATTTTCTCAGTTATCTCGGCTATGGTTCTTGGAATGAGGGTTTACCTCCAACTTTTCTCACACAATCATATTCCAGTTAAAATATTTTTCTGGAAAATTTATTCCAAAAGGAATATAAGCTTCTCATTAACATTATTACATATGCTACCTAGTCTTGAGGAGATAGCTAGGAAGAGGAAGCTGCTTGGATTAACTCAAAAGGAGTTGGCTATGTTAGCTGGGGTCAGTCAGTCTTTTATAGCTAAAATTGAGTCTGGGAAGATTAGTCCATCGTATACGCGGGTTAAGGCTATATTTGACGTTTTATTCCAGTTGGAGAGTAAGATGAGTTTTCGTGCTAAGCATATTATGCATGGTAAGGTTATAGGTGTTCAGAGGGAGGATGTTGTTTCAAGGGCTGTTCAGTTGATGATGGATTATGATTATTCTCAGCTACCAGTTTTTGATGGGGATAGAGTTATTGGGAGTATATCTGAGAAGACTATATTGAATTTAATTGCCTCTGGAAGGGATATTCTTGAGATTTCTAGTAAACCAGTTGAAGAGGTTATGGATGAGGCTTTCCCTCAAGTTGATGAGAATACTCCTTTGACTTTGATTTCAAATTTACTTCAAGTTTACCCTGCAGTTTTGGTTTTGAGGAAGGGGAGGGTTGTTGGAATAATTACCAAGGCTGACCTCCTAAAGATAATTAAGTGATAATTGTTAGAATTAGTAGTGTTAATTGTTTTTACTCATTTTTCTCTTATTTTTGCTTTAATTCTTTCATATTCTCTTCTTCTTTTTAATGCTAGCATTAATTCTAGGTATAGGTATTCGTTGAAATGGCTTGATAGGAGATTGCCAAATTTATCATAGATCCTTATCTTAGCTGACCATGGCTTTTCATCTTGTTCAACAATTAATATTCCTTCTTTTGGTGGGATTGGGAGAAGTCTTCTTAGCCGTCCACTTTCTAGTATTTGTCTTCTTGTGAAGATGATTTTGCCCATTATTTATCTCCTACTTGTTGATGTTGAGTGTTTAAGGGTATTTTGCATGTTAATTTTTCTTGGAGACTGGATGACTTATATTTCATTTATAACCGACCGTTTTAATATTGTATTGTCTTAATTTTACTTTAAATTATATTTAAATTCACCTGTAATGTTTATTTTTTATTTATTTCCTCTTGATTATAGTCCATGTAATTGCAACTATAGCTATACAGATTATTAGTGCATATAGGCTTGCAATTCTAGATGGAATTCTCATTATACTTGTCATGAGCCAGTATGAGGAGATGAATATTAGACCTCCAATAGACCATAGTTTGCCATGGGTTATTATTTTTGGAGGTTTTTTGAAATGTTTTTTCGCCCATTCACTTTTCTTTATTAGTAATTGGCGAAATCTTATGACATTACCATAATCCTTAAATTTGACTTTGAATGTGCTACCGTCATTTAAGATTATTTTTACAACATATTTTCCTCTTACTTTTCTTGGTTGCTCTACTCTTAATACATCTGAGTATAGGATGTTGTCTACTACGTATAATGTTGGAGCCATTTGAAGCATTGTATGGTATAGTTTTTTGATGATGGATTTAGGCTTCTTATTTTCATATAATACTTCATATATTTCTGGACTCATTATTGTGGCTGTTTGATATAGATCTCTGAATATTACTACGTTCTCATCGTCCTTGATTATTTCTCCCGGTTTGAATTTAACCTTATATTTTTTAATTATTTGTTGAAAGCTTGTTCCTCTTAGTAAATCTGAGAGTGCATTGTATAGTCTTTCAGCATCTTCTTCATATAGTTCAATTACTTCTCTTTTTGTCCTATAGATAACACCGCTTTCATCAGCTATTTCCCAGAAAATTGCAACTTTATTGTTTTCATATAGGTCTACTCTCTTCAAGCTTTTTAGGGGGATTATTCTTGATGGTACTTTTTTCTCTATCATCAATATCAATGGTATCATTATTGTTTCATATCCAATGTAGAGTTTTAGTTCGTTGGAATCCATTTCAACGATTACTTCTTTACCCCAAAATTGTAGGGTTTTATTATTCATGTTCAATTCACTTAACTGTTTTTGATGCTTTCTTGTATTATTACTGCTTTTTTGCTATTAAACATTATTTCATTGCTAAATGTTTAATATGTCTGCTAAGTAATAGTATTCGATGGATATGTATAGGGTTTTGGGTAAAACGAATTTGAGGGTTTTTGTTGTAGGTTTCGGTGGAATTCCAATTAGGGTTCTGAGTATTGATGATGCAGTGAAGGTTGTTAGACGTGCCTATGAGCTTGGAGTAAACTTTTATGATACTGCTAGGGGTTATGGGGATAGTGAAAGGAAGATTGGATTGGCTTTGAAGGATGTTAGGGAAAATGTAATTATAGCAACCAAGACTCCCTCTAGGGATTATGATGGTGCTATGAGGGATTTAGAGAAGAGTATGAGTGAATTGAATGTTGATTATATTGATGTCTGGCAGTTGCATAATGTGAGTAGTTTTGATACCTTGGAGAGGGTTTTGTCTAGTGATGGTGCTCTTCAAGCATTGAGGGATGCGAGGCAGGATGGTAAAGTTAGATTTATAGGTATTACTGGTCATAACATTGAAGTTCTCTTGAAGGCAATTGAAGCTTATAGCTTTGATACAATTCAGTTTCCCTTCAATTATATAGCTGATGATGCTAAGTATGAGCTTATTCCTAAGGCTAGGGAGCTGAATATTGGCACTATTATAATGAAGCCTCTGGCTGGTGGAGAGCTTTCATATCCAATAGTAGCCTTGAGATATATTTTAGGTCATGATGTCTCTGTGATTATACCTGGAATGAAGAGCATTAGTGAAGTTGAAGAGAATGTAAATTCAATTATAGAGAATCCTACTTTAAGTGAAGAGGAATTAAGGTTGATTGAAGAGGATAAAGCGAGGCTTGATAAGGTTTTCTGTAGGGGTTGCATGTATTGTATGCCTTGTCCAAATAGTATTCCAATCTCACCACTACTTAGAATACAGCAGTTCATTAATAGGACGGGTTTTTCAGAGGCAGTTTTAAGAATTTATGAGAGGGCTAAGCAGACTGTTCCGAATTGTACTAAGTGTCTTCAATGTGAAGAGAAGTGTCCATATAAATTGCCTATCACCCAGTTGATTCAAGAGAAACTTGCATGGCTTGAGAGTCAATTGAAGTCTTCTCATAAGATTTAGTTAAGTTGTTCGGATGAAAGGTGTTTGGCTAAGTTTTATTAATGATCTTAGTTCATCGATGTATTTTGCTTCTGGTATTGTAATGCTTTGATGGTTATTTAAGTTGCTTTTCTATTATTCCCTTTTCGATTAAATATTCTCTCTCGGCTTGCAGTATTTCTTCTATGTCTTTTTTATTGAAGCCTGTGACTTTGCTTATGTATTCGATGAGATCCTTCATGTTTATTTTTGACTTCATATTTACACCACTATTGGATTGACTTTTATAGTTATGAATTTCATGAAGCTATATCTCTTCTCTACCAGTTTTCTGTTTTAGCTCTTTTAGGGATAAGGGTTCAATTGTTTTTGCTGTTCCAAATCCAGAGTTTGGTATGTTTTCAACTGCGGCTTCAAAGTCTTTGAATGGTAGTGCGATTATTATTTCATTTGGAGACCAATTGGCCCATTCTCTTCCATGTTTGCTGAAGTTTATTTCAGGTCTTTCATTTACTAATGCGTTGGTTATGCTTGAGCATACATTGCTTATTGGATAGTATGTTAAGGGTTTGGCTCCTTTAAATGATACTAATCCTAGTATTCTATCAGCTTGTTCAGCGTTTACGAATAGGAAGACTAGTTCGGGTTTAGTTTTAACTTTTTTGAGTGGACTTAGGGTCATGAAGTCTCCTCTCTTAATTGGTTGCGGCTGCTTCATTATAGACCTTACTGCAGTTTCCATGGAGTCGTAGACTTTATGGGCTTTAGTCCAGACTGCAGCTACCACTTCGATTGGAAGAATCTGTAATCCTGTGAAGTGTTTTCCTCCTGGGCATATGCAGTTTTCCCTTGAGAGGTTTATTATTATTTTTTCTCGTCGAACTATGTCAAAGGCTTGGCATACTCTAAGTTTTCTCTTGCTTTCCCCTCTCTTATCTGCCTTATCTGAGAATTTTATGGCGATTGGATCCCACTTTAAATCTAGGACTCCACTTATTCTTTCAGCTTCTTCCTCAAATTTGAATGGGTGAATTGCTATTCACCTTAAGCTTTCTTTTCTGCTTTGAGTTTGGCTTTAAATTCTGGTAGTGTGAGTTTGTCAATTACCCAGTTTTCAGGTGGGATTTCATTGATTATTATCCATGTGTAGTGTTGGGGTACCTTTAGCTCTTTTACAATTACATCTGTAACTTTTCTTGATAGCTCCGCCTTCTTCTCATTGGTGTATGTTCCTTTTCCTAAAAATATCATAATTAAGGGCAATATATCACCTCACCATTTTTACGCTTCGATTTCGAATTAACCTTTGGTTTGCGTTGAAAATGCTAACCTAACGGTGTTGGTGGAAAGTTTAATGTGTTTGGGGGTGGAAGTTTAATTGATGTGTTTGCGCCATGAATGTTGGAAGAAATTTTCTCAATTTGGTGACAAACAAGGTTAATCTTGAGATTTTAATTTTGCTTCGAAATGAACCTTCATATCCAAGAATGTTGGCTGAGCTTTTGGGGAGGGATGAAACTCATATTTCAAAGAGATTGAGGGTTATGGAGAGAGCTGGAATTGTTAGGGGTGAGTGGAGGCGGATTGGTGGGAAAAATGTGAAATTATACTCATTAAACACTGATAGGATTGAGATTATCATTGATTTTGATGGATGTAAAATGCACTTAACTTCTGTGGAGGGTGAGAAGACTCTGGTTATAACTAGTCTCTATGACTTTAGAATTCCTCCTCCAGTGAATTTTATTGGAAGGATTAATGAGCTTGAATTGCTTGGATCTGAGAAGAATTTCTTCATAGTTGAGGGTATGGCTGGGATTGGAAAGACTAGTCTTGCATCTAAATTTGTGGAGAGGGTTAAGGAGAGTTGCTATGTTTTTTGGCATTCTTTAAAGGAGGTTGACTCATTTAACTTTCTAGTGAATAAGTTGGCTGTCTTTCTAAGTAGACTTCAATATTTCGATCTCCTCAACTATTTGAAGTCTGGTGGCTTGGATGACTCAGTTAAGATGACTCTTCTTTTATCTGGGATTGATAGAGAGGATTGTGTATTGGTTTTTGATGATTATCATAGATGTCGTGATGAGAGGATAGATGTACTTTTAGGGTATTTGCAGAGGAATTTGCGGAGGGCTAAGATTCTAGTGCTTTCTAGGGTTAGACCAAGATTTTTTTCACCTTTAGATCCAAATGTTGTTGAAGTTAAGCTTTCTGGATTGAGTGTTGAAGAGACCTTGGAGCTCTTATCTAGTAGGGGTATACTTGTAGGTTTAGATGTAGCAGTTAAGATTCAGAGGAAACTGTCTGGTCATCCTTTGGCTTTAAACATGTTTTGTGAGGCTGTTAGAGGGAGAAGGGTGGTGGATGTTTTAGAGGGTCTTCCAGATGAGGGTTTTTTAGAGTATTTCTGGAGTGAGATTTATCAGCATTTGAATAATCGGGAGAAGGCTTTGCTCAAGTTTATGTCTATTTTTAGATATCCATTTCCTGTTAGAGCGTTGATGAATGTTTCAGGTGTGAGGAATATTCGTGGGATTCTCTACTCTCTTGAGAGGAAGATGCTTGTTGGAAGGATTAATGGGAGATATTTTCTACATGAGGTTATTAGGAATTTATGTTATCAATTAGTGGATAACCCTAGAGAGATGCATAGAAGAGTAGCTGAATACTACTTATCAGAGAATTCTTCAGAAGCCCTATTGGAGGCTGTATATCACATAATTAAGGCTGGAAACTTTCAGAGGGCTGCTGAAGTTTTACGTGAAGATTTAGAGTGTAGACGTTACGACTTCATAGAGAGGGGATTCTTAGCTCAATATTTGGAGCTTTCAGAGAGAATTCCTGAGAAGGAAGTGGATGAGCTATCTTGGTGCTGGATTTTATATGGGAAGGGTAGAGTGTATATGGCTCAAGGAGAGCTTGAAAGGGCTATTAAAGTTTTCTCGAGATCATTAATTTTGGCAGAGAAGCTTTCAAATAAAATTTTAATTTCTAAGATAATCAAAAGTCTTGGAAAAGCATATCTCTTGAAGGGTAACATGGATTTAGCTGAAAAATATTTTATGAAGAGTCTAAGTTTGTTGGAAGAAATTGAGGATTGGAGTGAGCTTGGACGAACCTTCCTAGAGGGAGCATCAATTTACTTATATAAGGGTAAGCTTGACCTAATGAAAATTTTTCTCGATAAAGGTTTAAATCTCTGTCATAAAGCTGGAGATGAAAGGAGTGTTGCAATGGGATACTATTATTATGCTGGATTATATGAGATGAGAGGTAACTGGGATAAGGCCACTGAATGTTGTGAGAAGAGTCTAAGAATATTTGAGAATATTGGAAATATTTTGTGGATTGCTACTCTTCATTCCGAGTTGGCATTCATAAAGTCATCGCTTCATCGCTTCGATGAGGCTTTGAAGCATTTTGGAATAAGTATAGAACTTTTTGAGAAGGCTCATCTATATACCAAACTAGTTGAAGCCTATTCGGATAGGGCGCTACTATATGTAAAGCAAGGTCGACTTAAATTGGCGGAGGAAGATTGTGAGAGAGCTTTGAAGCTAAGACAGTATCTAAGAGATTTTTACTATTATGGTGTAACTTATAGGGTTCTCGGAATGATAGCAACAGTTAAAGGAGATTGGATTAGGGCTGAGGAATACTTTGAAAAGAGTGTGAAGCTTCTATCTCCAGTTCATCAATTTCATTTAGCTAAAACATATCTTGAAATGGCTTCAATGTATCAATGGAAAGGTGAATTGAAAAATGAGATAGAATACTTGAATAAGGCATTAGAGATATTTAGAAACTTAGCTTCAAAGGAGGAGATTAAAAATATTCAAAGGAGAATTGAAGAAGCAACTTCGCATTCTAAGCTGGAGAAATAATTTTCATGGAGAATTCAATTAATTGTAATTAATTTAGCTTGCTGGACTGATGAATAATTGATCTAACATATAATTCAAAATTATGTATTAATAATAAGTGGGTAATCAATCTATAACAAACTTTAAGTATGTGATAGATAATGGGTTAATGATACTCGATGATTATAACTTGTTCAGCTTCACCTAATATGATTAGACTACATCAGATACCGAGACAGATTAATGTTGAAGGAAAAATTTTTGATTCTAAGGGTCAACCTGCTGAGAAGATAAAGATAATTGTATCCGCAACTTGGGGAGAGAAAGTTGCCGGTACCTCAAATTCTAAGGGAAACTGGGTTATAACGCTTAGGAATCTGCCAAGGGAACCTGGAAACTACACGGTTCATGTTGAAGCTGAAAAGTATGGTTCATGTCAAACGATAATTCGAGTCGTAAAATAATATTTGAGGTAAGTTAAATTTACCTTATTGACACTTGTGATTACTTATCAAATTATTAAGAGTTTTCATATGATTGTGATGTCGCTACCATAAGAAAACTCTTATATGATGGAAATAAATTTTTAAGGTGACCATGAGACGAAAGCTTCAGTTTTTAGTGGGAGTTATTTCGACGTTAATAGGTTCTCTCTTAGTGTGTGATGGCGGTATTCTTGGAGAAAACACGATAGATATTGCAATCGTTATGAGTATTATGGGTGTAGGATTAATGACTACATCTAAGTTTAGACTGTTTAAATAATAGTGATTTCGCATCATAATTTGCTCATTGATTACATTAAGTGAGACATTTAAGCTGTCAATTTCTGCGAGTATAATTACTTGTTAATCTAGAGTTATGTTTGATAGTTTGCTGATGATTTTTTCAATTAGGGCTTTTGCTTCTCTATTTAGTTTTGGATCAATTCTACTTCTTCCCTTCAATATGTCTTGGAATATTGTTTCTATGATTTGTATTTCTTTCATGGTTAGTAATTGTTTGTTTTTTATTGTATTGATTATCTCTATTTTTGATGCTGTTGGATGTCCCTTGTAGCATAGGTAGAATCTTAGTAGTGGGAATAGTATTGAGGCTATTTCATGTGAACTTATTTTTTCTAGCATTTCTTCTTTAATCTTGCTTAGATGCTTTTCAAGGCTTTCTGTGAAGATTATTATTGATTTAAGAATTTCTTTACGACTTGGTTCTGCTAGGAGTTTTCTGATGTCTTCTCCATGGAGTAATATGAAGTTTTTTGTTATGTTGTAATATTCACATCCAGTTCCAAGCCACTTGTAGACATCTATGTCTACATCTATCCAGAGGCTTATAATTCCTATTCCGCGTATGGTTTTTGAATGAGTTTCATTGATTTTTTCAGCTATCCTCTTGATTTCATCTATTATTTCTCTATTTTTAGTGATGACTAACATGTCTATGTCACTCCATCCATCGATGAAGTCTTCTCTTCGAGCTGCTGAGCCAACTATTGCTAGGCATTTGATTTCTTTTAGGTAGGGTTTAATTTGTTTGAGAAAGTTTTTGAGGGCTTTCCTATAGGTTTGGGGGAGCCATTCTAAATTTTTATGCATAATCTCAGCTCATATTTATAATTTGACTTAGATTATTTACTAGTTTTGATGGACTTAACTTTTGATTGCTAATATTGGCTTAAAATTTCTTCTCAATTTAAAATTTAATAATTTGTAAATTAAATTGACTAAATTGTTCGGAGAATTCATGATTTAGTTTAGCCTATTACTGCTATCTCTTTGATTAATTTGTTTTCTCTTATTCTTTTCAGTGTTAGTTTTTCAGCTTGTGGTATTGATGGTTTTCCATTTAGTATCCATTCGGTTATTATTTTTCCTGTTATTGGTCCCATCATGAATCCGTGGCCGCTGTAGCCTGCGGCTACATATAATCCCTCAACTTCCTCTATTGGTCCATATATTGGATGTTTGTCTGGTGATGTTACATAATATCCTGTCCAGTATCTTAGTATTCTTACTGCCTTTAGCCATGATAGATGTTTTGTCCATGTTTTGATTATTTTTGGTATGAAGTCTATTCGTGTTGTTGGTTTTGTGTTTGGTTTTTCTTCTATTTCTGTTCCCATTATGAAGTTTCCTTCCTTTGTTTGTACTATGTATGAGGATGTTGTCCAGTCTATTACTAGTGGTTTGAAGGCTTCTCTGAATCTCTCTGTGATTAATATGTGATGGGGTGTGTTTTCTAGTGGTATTTGAATTTTTATTTTTCCTAGTAGCTTTCTTGTTTCATGGCCTGCAGCCACTATGACGGTTGATGTTTCAATTAATCCTTTAGATGTTTCAACACCTGTTACTCTTCCATTTTTAACTATAATTTTCTCGGCTTCAGTGTCTGTTAGTATTTTTACTCCTCTTTGTCTGCATGCTTTGGCTAGTTTGAATATTACTTCGAATGGATCTGCCTTTCCAGCTATTGGATCGTAGGCTGCTGCAATTATATCCTTTTTATTTATTCTTGGCACAAGCTTCTCTATTTCTTCAACTTCTAGTATTCTTGTTGGGACTCCTAGTGAGTTTTGTAGGGCTATGCATTTTTTGAAGAATTCTAGTTGCTTTTTATTTTTTATTAGCCATAGGTAGCCTCCTCTAGTGTAGTGGAATTGATGTTTTTCTGATAGTTTCTTCCATAGTTCTATTGATTTCTTCATTAATGTTATGTGTTCTTCTGATGTGAATGATGCCCTTATGCCTGTTGCGCATCTAAAGGTTGAGCCGCTTCCTAGATAGTTTTTCTCTATGACTGCTATGTTTTTGACGTTGTTTTCAGCTAGATGGTATGCTGTGCATATGCCGCTTATTCCACCGCCGATGATAACTGTGTTAAGCTTCATTTTCTCCACCCGTGAATAACTCTGCTTTTAATGGTATTATTGGTGGTCTTATGGTTGGTATTTTTAGTTCATCAGTTTTTTTCCCAAGCTTTCTTGATAGAATTCTAATTAGTAGTGGTATGCATGTTCTCCCTTGACATGGACCCATACCTATTCTTAGTAGTCTTTTTATGGATTCAATGTCTGTGCAGCCTTCCTTTATGGCTTTTTCAATGTCTTCTATTGTGACGTCTTCGCATCTACATATTATGGTTGGGTGTTTCTTTAATTTTCCTTCCATATTGCTCTAACCTCCATGACTTGTTCTCTTGGCACTTCAACTGTTACTGCTAGTGTTTTATTCCACTCTATGATTTTTACGACTTTTCCCTTGCCGATTTTAATTCCACTTCTATTGAGTAGTGTTATTTCATCTCCAATTTTTGGTTTTGGATTGAATTCATGTGGTATGGTTACATAGGCTTTATCTGGTTTTGATAGGTCTACCACGAATATTGCTAGTCCTGGGCAGTGGGTTACGCATACTCCGCATCCAATGCATTTATTCCAGTCTATTTCTGGTATTGCATTTATGTTTTTGAGGGTTATTGCTTTGTATGGGCATGCATCTGCACATATGTTGCATGGAATCATTTCTGGGCATTCAATTATTGCCACTGGCCCTTTTCTCAGTCTTTCTTCTGGTGGTATTAGGCCTAGTTTTCTCAGCGTTTCCTGGCTTATTATGGCTGTTGACTTAAAATCTTGTTGACTCATTAAATCACCTCCTCTATGCTTGTTTTCCTTCTCAACTCCTCCATTTCCTCCTCTGATATGGTTGCCTTGATCTTTCCTATTCTAGCTCTTGATAGTAGTGGTGATTGCCTATATTCTTGCCATAGGAATTCTAGTAGTTTTTCTCTCCTTTCAATTGCTTCTGATGGTTGGTTTAGGCTTCTTATTACTGTTGATAGGGCTGCTATTTCTCCTTCAATCATGGCTGTTGTTGCTTCTTCAACTCCTGATGCATCACCAGCTATGTATAGTCCCCTTATACTTGTTTCAAGATTTCTTGTTCTTAGTGGTACTAGTCCTCCTAGCTCCGGTATCCATTTCATTATGGCTCCTGCTTGTGCAAATAATCTATTGTCTGGTGTTAAGCCTATTGCTAGGAGTACTAGGTTGCAGGGAACCTCTCTTTCACTACCTGGAATTGGCTTGAATTTCTCGTCTACCTCGACTATTACTGCTTTTTCAACTCTTTCTCTGCCTATGACTTCTTTGATTGTATGTCTTGTTAGTATTGGTATTCCATATCTTCTAACCTTGGCTGCATGGACAAACCAGCCGCCAATTTTAGGCATTATTTCAAGTATTGCCTTAACCCTTGCACCTGCTTGTAGTAGTTGATAGGATACTATTAATCCAACATTACCTGAGCCAACAACTAATACTTCTTCTCCTGGTAGAATTCCATATTCATTCATTAGGGTTTGTGCTCCTCCTGCACCCATCACACCTGGTAGGTCATTGCCTGGGAATGCTAGATATTGCTCTGAGGCTCCAGTTGCTATTATTATGTTGTCGGCCTTAACTCTGTATAGCTTGTCTTTGGATGCTAGGCCGATCCATCCATCTCTAAATATTCCATATGCTACTGTTTGAACTAGTGCTCTAATATTCCTATTCTCCTTGATTTTACTTGTTAGCATTTCAGCTATTTGGAATCCTCTTAAACCGCCGAAGAGCTCCTTAGATCCAAAGAATTTATGTGTCTGTTTAACTAGCTGACCTCCAAGCTTAAAGTGCTCATTGACTAAGACCACTTTAAGCCCATATTCAGCGGCGGTTAATGCAGCTTTAAGTCCAGCTGGTCCACCGCCGATTACTAGTAGATCTGTCTTGATTTCTTCTTCATTTACACTAGATCCAATGTTGACTGATGGTATTTCCGGCAAACCTCTCTGCCTCTCAACAATTATTCCGTCTCTCACTGGTTCAATGCATGTTCTAGTGTTTGATGTTCCATTAATCTTCATGAAGCATGAGCTACACTTTCCAATCATGCAGAATGCTCCGCGATTTCTATTTAGCTTGATGCTCCATGAGAAGACGTCTACTCCAATTGCGTATAGGGCTGCTGCAATGCTTTCTCCTTCATAGGCTTCAATTTCTCTACCTTCGAAGTAGAATTTTATCTTTCTTTCACGTTTAAATTGTAGGATTGGGTGTTTCCAAATTCTTCTATCTAGACTCTTCATGGATGATCACCAAATTTAAAGGTTATATCCGTCAAGCTATTCACAGCCAGTTTAATTGAATTATTTTTAGTGGTGAGTTTGAGGTAAATTTAATTCTATTTGAATTATGAAATTTGGATTTGATATGAGGCTCATCGGCTCCAGCATTCAGCATTTAGATCACCTTAACAATACTATTCTATCTTAATTTCTTTCTTATAATTTATTGAAACAATTAGCTCCATCAATGATGTTACGCTTATTTATTTTGAGGTGTTAGGCTTCTCCACCTAGTTGTCTATGTGTAGATTTAGAGTTAAATTTTAAATTTGCTTTGAGTAAGATTTGAATGAGTTGGGTTAAAAGTGAGCTTTATGCTCATTGAATATAGAGTATTCGAAGATTTCGTTTCAAGGTTGAAGAATAGGAAGGTTGAATTTTTAGCCTATTTCATCGTGATGGCTTTGGGTGTTGAATTATGGCTTTACCATATTTTCATGTCGATTCCAAGGGTTGAGGGTTATCCCGGCCTGTCTATCGTTTATTATTTGGATTTCAATCGATTGCAGATGGCCTTTTTAATGCTCATATCTTTGATTTCATTTCCCTTAAGCCTGCTTTTGAGTAGGGTTGGATTCATTCTCAATCCTGATGGAGTATCTTGGCTTCATAGATTTATTGTGGACTTGATGGTTGTCCCCCTATGTCTTTTCTCTCAATTCTATTTTTTGTGGAGCTTTTTGAGTTGGATTTTGAATGCCTTTCCAAAGCCTAGGGGTTGGCTTGTACCCGTTGTAGTTTTTGTGGGTGGATTGATGACCATGCTAAGTTTAACCTTATTTTCATGGACTTCTACGTGGAAGCCTTTTTGGAGAAGTTGGGTTTATGGTGGGCTTAAAAGATTAATTGTCATATTCATCATATCTACAGCTATTTTTTCAGTTTTCATATTTGCGGTTATAGGTGTCTTTTCATGTGAATATCATTTGGCTGATAGATTGGATTTGAGGGAGTTATATTTGGAGAATCCATTATTGGCTGATGAGGTTAAGAGGGGAATTATGCTTTACACATCCTCTACATTTGTATTGTTTGCCTTTGTCATCATCTCTGCTTTTGTGATGTTGTTTCAAATCCTTTACTCATGCTTTGATGCTGGTTGACATGCCTTTGGAGGTAAATTATTTCTGTTTCCCTTTTCCTTATTTTCGAGGAGTGGAGTTGACGTGGAGGATTTGGAGATAAGGGAGTATCGAGATGAGGATGAGGGGAGTGGCTTAAGTGTAACGCTCTGGTCTACATCAATACTAATGAGCGTCGATTGTTGAGGGAGAAGCAGAAGTATGCTGGAAGAGCTATAGAGCTAGTGGCTACGATTGAGGGTAGAATTGTAGGCTTCCTGGACATGGAATTAGAGTTTTCTCCTGGAGAAATATGCTATAGGAAGGTTGAGGGGAATGGGATGATCTGGGATACTGGAGTTTTACCTGAGTTTAGGAGGATGGGGATTGCAACAAAGCTTTTGGATGAGGGTGTGAGGCTCGGAAAGTTTCTGGGTGTGAAAAGATTGGAGGCTTGGAGTATTGAGCCGGCTGCATGGAATTTCTTTGAAAATTATGGCTTTCAGAAGTTTTTCGAATACTATCATGTCCTTATAGATAATCGTTAGAGGTTAAGGTCTCTTGATAGGGATGGAATGCATATAGTTGAAATTTATGCACATGTAATGGGGAAGGATGAGTTAAGTGTTATTGTTGAGAAATATAAGCCAAGCGGGGTTTTCCCATGTCGTGGTTATGAGTTGATGTTATAAGTGTTCTTTATTCTCAGTGGAGTTGTGTTCATTGTGGTTTGAATATTAGTTGCCTATTTCACCAAAGCCAATATTAGTTGTTATATGTGTTCTTACTTTGATTTGCCATGTCTCCTTTGGGTGAAGCTGTGATAGTATAATTGTTCTCACTTGTTGCTTCTTCAATTATCTATGTGGTTTTTACACCTGAATTTCTGGTTTCATATGCATTTATTTTTGGAAGTCTTCTAGAATTTTTCTTTGTTGGTTTTCTATGTATTGTATTTGCTATTTTGGATGGTGATGATGGTGAGCTATTTGGTTTAACTAGTAGAGGTTTGGTTAGGAGTTTGCTTATAGGTTTTGGGTTAATGGCTATTCACATTGCATTTAGATGGTTTTCTGGGGGTTTTCTTTAAGGCCTAGACTTTTAGCGTTTGCTCAATCTTTAGTGCAACCCTTCCCATATAATGTTTTATTTTCCTTCCTATCAGCCTTCTCTTATGGTCCATTGGAGGTTTTCTATATGGTTTTTCTTGTTGTTGGGTTTGATCAAGCCTTTAAATCTTCTTCGAGGATTATTTCTAAGGGTGTTATTGCTGCTTCTATTCTCTTCGGTTTGCTTCATATTGGAAATATTGTCTTCTTTGACTTTAAAGTTGTCCTATTTAATGTTGTTAAGAGTGTTTTGTCTCATTTATTTTGATGGTTGTTTTCAAGTATACTGGGTGTAGTTTGGGTTCAATGGTTTATTGGGCTTTTATAAACTTGACTTAGCTGTTAACTTTGGCTTCTTAATAGGTCTATTAGCTCGGTGAGCTTCATTATTCTTGTACATTGCTTGTCTTCATACTTGTTTTCTCTGTCGATTAGTATGCTTTTTCATTCCAGCTGATTTTGCTCCTAGATAATCTGCCTCAAAATCGTTTCCAATGTGTAGTATTTCTCTTGGTGACACCTTCATTGCTTCAGCTGCCTTCAAGAATATTTGTGGATTTGGTTTTTCATAGCCTATGGATCCTGAGACAATTACTTCTTTAAAGTACTGTCTTAATCCTAGTTTTTTAAGGTAGATTTCCACATTTCTCTTTGATGATGCATTTGAGATTACTATTAATTTATACTTCATTTCTTTGAGTTGCCTTAGTGTTGGCTCTGTATCTGGATATGCTTCGAATTCAAGTTTATGTGGATATAGCTGTACTATTTTTGCTATTAAATTGCCTTTACTTGGTAATCTTAGATAACTTAAGAATAGTTTAACAACTTTTCTTAGAGTTTCTTCACACCATATTCTACCCTTCTCCCTTTTCTCCCTTAGCCACCATTCCCATGCTCTTGACAGTGCTTCTCTAACTTTGTTCATCTCGGTTGGGCAGTCTAGCTCATTTAAAATTTCATGAAATACCTCATATTCCTCTCTTACTTCTCGAGCCAGTGTTCCTCCAAAGTCGAATGATATTATTTTTATCAATCTTTCACCAGCACTATTCTATTTTGATTGAATTTTATGGGTTTTTGTTGGTTAGCGATTTAACTTTATTCGTTGTTATCTATATTTGGGTGACATTTTGGCTGATGGATATGTATTTGTTACTGGTGGTGATCGCGGTATTGGACGTGCCATTGTAGTTAAGTTTGCCTCTTCAAATTTCAATGTAGCCTTCTCATATCATAGGAATAGGAGTGCTGCTGAGGAGACTTTGAAACTAATTGAGGAATTTGGTGTTGATGGATTTTACATTCAAATGGATGTGGCTGATGCTGAGAGTGTTAAGAGGGGTTTTAGTGAGGTTTCAATGCGTTTTCCATATTTAAATGTCCTCGTTAATAATGCTGGAATAGTTTTCTTTGGAACTATTGATGAGACTAGTGTTGAGGATTGGAGGAGGGTTATCAATGTTAATTTGACAGGTGTATTTTTAACTACAAAGTTTTTCTTACCTTTGCTTAGGAAGGCTTCTTGGGCTAGCATAGTTAATATAGCTAGCATTGCTGGTCAGACTGGTAATGTTGTTGCATCTGCTGTTTATTGCGCTTCTAAGGCTGGTGTTATTGGTTTGACTAGGCGTTTGGCTGTGGAGTTGGCTCCAAAGATACGTGTTAATGCTGTTGCTCCAAGCTTTGTTGAAACTGACATGGTTAGGGAGTTTATTGATACACCTGAGAAGAGGAGGAGGGTTATAGATTTACATCCATTGAGGGATATTGCTAAGCCTGAGGATGTGGCTGAGGCAGTTTACTTTCTAGCCACTGAGAAGTCTCGCTTTATAACTGGTCAGATACTTGGAATTAATGGTGGAAGATTTACTTGTTAATTTTATATAATTTTTAAATTATTATTGTGATGTGGTGGATTGTAATGGGTGAATCTGTGGATTTGGAGGTTAGAGCTCATACTGCATTACATGTGGTTAAGGGTGCTGTTAGGAAGGTTTTGGGGGCTAAGTGGACTGCTTCAACCTATGTTAAGGGTGGTCATGGCCGTTTAACTGTTCAGTTTGATAGGAAGCCTACTGAGGATGAGTTGAGGGAGATTGAGCGTCTATCCAACTTGAAGGTTGAGGAGAATGTTCCAGTTAAGGTTGTTGAGATGGATAGGGATGAGGCTGAAAGAGTGTTTGGAGATGAAATGTATGATTTATTTCCAATTCCAAGTCATGTTAGGAGGCTTTCAATAGTAGTTATTGAGGATTGGAATATTAATGCATGCAATAAGAAGCATACTAGGACTACTGGGGAAATTGGTAGGATTCAATTGAGGAAGGTTAGGTTTAGGAGGAGTAAGAGGCTTTTAGAGATAAGCTTTGATATTGTTGAGTAGATTAGCCGAAGGTTATTGAAATCCAATCTCCAATATAGTGGGCTAAAATAACCACCATTAATGCTGTGGCTACATGTTCTCCAATTATCTTCCAAGCTTCTCTACCCTGCTCTCTAGCCATTTGGAGGCTGAATATGCTTAGGAGGAATAGTCCCCAAATTATGCTTACAATTATTGATGTTGTTAGTTCGAATATTAGGACTGGAATCATGAATGTTAGTGAGAATATGAATTTGAAGATGAATGTGAATATGGTTGCCTCCCAAACTTCCTTTACGGTGTGTATGGCTTCAGCTTCCTCTGACATGTGTATGCCCAGTGCATCTGAAAATGCATCTGCAACTGCAATTGTTAATATTCCACCTATAACTGCTAGTTTTGAATGTGTTCCTGAGTGTAGACCTACCATTAATCCTAGGGTTGTTATGATGCCTGATGTTGATCCAAAGCTCATTCCAACTTTAAATGAATGCTTCATGGTTGAAATTCCTCTAAGCTATATTGGATATAAGTTTTCTTCGTTTGATAATTAATATTACCTTATTAGTGTTTTGATGAATATTATTGGTGCTATGGCTATTATTGATAGTAGGAGTGCTATTGTTGTTATATGGCTTAATGATGGTATTAGACACATTATAAGTGTTAGGATTAATAGTATTGCCATGTATTTTATGAAGTCCTTTTTGCTGTAAGCTTCCAAGTTTACTTGTATTTCTTCTCCTTCAATTGGCTTTGACCTTTTGAGTAGTATGGCTGTTATTATGTACCATGATATAATTGATATCCATGCAATTGGATCGGTTGGTATTCTCTCTGGGAGCATTAGGAAGAAGGTTGCTGTGTATAGGGTGGCTAGGTATATTATCGTGATTGTGAAGCCTTTTCTACCTAGCTTTATGGATTCTATGCTTTTATTTCTAGTTAATATGTCTAGTATGATTATTATTGTTATGCTACCTATCATTGACCCCATTGCTATTGCTAGGTTGTTTTTCGAGTTTGTGCTTTGGAAGCTTGCTCCAATCATTAAAATTAGCATTATTATTAGTGTTTTCCTCCTGTTCTTGGTTAGGTATTTCTTATGGTTTGGTAGGTAGTTTCTGCTTAGAACTTCATAAGTTAGGATTGGAATTATGAAGGACATTATTGGATGCCAGAAGAGGACTAGGGTTAGGAATTCAGCCCATGCAATTCCAAGGAATTTTCCAAACATTGTCTTGCCTGTTTCAATGTATCCGGCCCATAGGACTTTTGTTATCCATGATTCATAGAGTCCGAAGAATATTCCCCAATAGTATAGTTGTTTTAGTGATGTTCTCTTTGTTTTTATGGCTAGGTTTAGTAGGAGTATGGTGTGGAATAGGTATAGGGGCATGGTTATTATGAGTCCCCATGGATCTAGGAACCATAGGTGTGATGCTCCTGATAGTACTTCTGCATAGAACATTGATAGTGTTCCTATTAGTAGGATGGCTGTTATCTTTGCCATATTCTTCATTCCATTTTGTAAATCTATTTTTACTATGATTTGATTTAATAATTTGCTTTGTTATTTGGCTTGTATTAGTGTTCCTTTGAGTTCTATTGGTTTCTTCATTTCTATGTCCATGTAGTAGTAGATTGGTATTCTTCTGTTTGAGGCGGCCCATGTATTGCCATTTTTGTCCATGGCTATGCAGCTTACTCCACCAATTTCATTTAATGAGTTTATGTCCTTTATGGCTTGTATGCATGCTTCTTTTACGCTTAATCCATTTTTCATGTAGTTGACTATGCTTTTTGCTGTTGATAGTCTTATGGTTAGTTCCCCTCTACCTGTGCATGCTGCTCCTCCATATCTATTGTCTGCATAGTTTCCAGCTCCAATTATGGCTGAGTCTCCTACTCTTCCCGGTAGTTTTAGTGCTGTTCCACTTGTTGATACTCCTACGCATATGTTGCCCTTTGAGTCTATTGCTATTACATTTACTGTTCCATGATGTTTTAGGGTTAGTTTTTCATACCACTCCCTTAACCTGTAATTTTTAATGTATTGCTCTAGGTATTTCTTGTATCTATTGAAGCTTTCATCTAGCTCTTGAATTGCATCTCTTAGAAATGCATCATAGATTTTTCTTGAGCGATTGGTTAGTAGTTCACATTTCTTAAATCCCATAACTTCAGCGAAGAGTTCTGCTCCTTCCCCAATTAATAGGACGTGGGGTGTAACTTCCATTACCTTTCTAGCTATTGATATTGGATTTTTATGGTGTTTTATTCCTGCTACTGCACCGGCTTTCAATGTTTTTCCATCCATAATTGATGCATCTAGTTCCACTTCACCCAGCAGGTTTGGTATTCCTCCATAGCCAACTGTTTGATCTAATGGATTGTCTTCAACTGCGTTCACTGTTGCTTCAACTGCATCTATGGCTGAACCACCATTTCTTAAAATTTCAGCACCAATATGAAGCACTCCCCTAGTATTTCTTGTTCCAATAATTCTTGCTAAAGTCACTGTAGGGCACCGTCGATTAAGTAGGTTTTTTGAGTATTAAACTGTAACGAATGTGCAGTTTAGAATATCTATACTAAATGATGTTAGAAAGAATTAGATTAATATATAGAATAAATTATGTAGGTGGACTAGTCTAGTATTAATGTGTATGGTTTTATAAGTCGCTTCAGATCGCTTTTAGCTTTAATTTTACCTCTAGCTTTCTTCGTAGCTTACCTTCTTTTCTTCTATGTACATGTTGTGGATGTTAGGGTTGATGTTGTAATTTTGGGTGAAGGTGTTGTTTTTATTGATGGTCAGCTGTTTTCATCTAATTCTACTTTGACTTTCAGGTTGGTTAAGCATGGTCTTATAGGTTTTTTGGAGCCTTTAAATTTGAGGGTTGAGGCTAAGCCTGGTAGGGGTTGGATGATTGGTGAAATTCTTTTTAATAACAAGACTTGTACTGGTGGTGTTGTTGAAGTTTTAGGTGATGGTGTTCTTTTAGTTGATTTTGATCGAGTTATCTCTATTAGTTATCCTGGTGATTTGGATTTTGCCGGCTTAGATTTGGATGGAGATGGCTTATTTGACTTCATTATTGAGATTAACTTGTGGAATACTCTTAGTGCTAGTGGAACTGCTAATATGACCTTTAATCTTGATAGGGGTATATTGTATTATGGTCAGTGTTTATGGGATTTAACTCCTAAGTATTCTGAAATTGAGGTTTATGGTTATCCTGAAATTTGGTGCGGTAATAAGCCTTGGAATGAGTATATGGCTTTAGATTCATCCATACCTATCCCAGATAGGGTTTCTAGTTTAAACGACTTCTATGTAACTTTAAGCTATAATTTGAGTCATAATTCTCAGCTTTCAATTAATCTTGCAGTTGAGTCATGGTTTACTAGGGATAAGTTTAGGTTTACTCGTGTCTTTGCTGGTGAGGTGGAGGTGATGATTTGGCTTTACTGGCATAATCTTAGTCCAGCTGGTTTTAAGATTGACGAGTTAATTGTTCCAATTGAGGTTGATGGTGAAATTGTTAATTGCACCTTTGAGGTTTGGTATGCTAATATGAATTGGCATTACATTGCATTTAGAATATTAGAGCCAATTAAATTTGGAGTTGTAAGGTTTAATTATGCTTCCTTCATTGAATGGGTTTATGAGTTTATTGGAGATGAATTTAGAAATCTCTATCTTGAGGATGTAGAGGTTGGAGTGGAGTTTGGTGACTCTACTATTAAAACTGTAGTTATAAACTGGATTTTATATGACTTTTCCCTGCAGTATACTTCTGAACGCTTATTGAAGAGTTAATTTAGATTTAATATTGATCTAACTAGGTGGATGCTTTATTTTATTGACTTGCGATAAGTATATTAACTATTCTCTATAGAATTATTCTTATGAGAATTATTCCCAGGAGAATAGATATTAAGAGAATTCAAAGTGCTGGTCCATGGAGGATGATTTATGGTAGGAGGAAGACTGGAAAGACTTTTCTTGTTGAAAATTTTCTCAGTTATGATCGCTTCTTTTTTGTTAATAGGGATGGAACTTTGATTGATAGGAGGAATTTTGAGAAGTATACTTATGGTGAGTTTATTAGATTGTTTAGGGAGTTGATTGATGAGAAATTAATTGTTATTGATGAGTTTCATAGATTACCTGAGGATTTTCAAGATTTTCTTCATTCTTTAGGTGTTAGGGGTAGGTTGATTTTGATAACTTCCACTTTATGGTTGGCTGAGAAGCTTTTGGGGAGGGGTTCCCCCTTACTGGGTTTGGTTTATCCAATTAGAATTGGATTAATTGATGAGAGGGATATTTTATTGGAGTTGTCAAAGGAGCTTAGAGGGAAGATGCTTATTGAGGCTTGTGTATATCTTAGGGAGCCAAGTTTAATTCCATTTTTTAAGCCTCCTTTAAGGCGTTTTATCTCAAATTTCCTATTTGAAAATAGGTTTTTCATTAGGGAGCTTATAGGTGAAATTTTTACTGAGGAGGAGAGGGAGCTAACTAATGTTTATGAGGGGATTTTAAAGGCCATTGCTTCTGGGAGAAATGTTAGTACTGAGATTTCAACTCTCCTATTTTCGAGGGGTTTGATTTCTAAGGATAATCCTGGAGTTCTACAGAAGTATTTAAGTATATTAGTAACAATGGGTTTGCTTAATAGAGTTAAGGTTTATGGGAAGAAGAGGTATAGGTATTTTCATGTTTCCCCTCTTTTTGATTTACACTTCTACTTGGAGGATAAGTATTCCTATAGTGAGCTGGATGTCCCAGTGGATTTTATAAGGAGGGTTGTTGAAGTTAAGCTTCCACTCCATGTTGAGCTGTATATTAGGAATCTACTTTCAAAGGTTATGGGTTTGAGTTATCAAAGAATTGAGGAGAAAGATTTTGAGGTTGATATCGCACTTTTTGAATTTAAAAGGTTGAAGTTGGTTGGGGAGGTTAAATGGAAGGATTATGTTTCGAGAAGTGAGGTTAGAGGGTTGGAGGAGAAGTTGAATAGGTTTAAAGGGGTTCGGAGGGTAATTGTTGTGCCAGATGTTGATGTTTTGGAGAGAGAACCTGAGGAAATTGAGGTTTTGGATGTTGATGGAATTGTAGAATTGGTATCTAGTGGGGTTGAGGTGTAAATATGGGTGTCTTGAAGAGTTATGGGAAATTTAGAGTTAGAACTATTGTTTTGATTGGTGCAATTTTCTTCTTATTTTTTGTTTCAAGTTATCTTTATTATCTTAATCTTTCTCTTCAGGTTAGGGTTAGTGTTCTTGTTGATGAGAATGCTCTTCTTAGGTTTAGGGTTGATTTTCTTGAGTCTAAATTGGATGAGTTGCAGAGTGATTATGATCGTTTGAATAGTGAGTATAATTTGCTTTATAGTAGGTATCTTGAGCTTCAGGATAATTACACCCACCTATACAGTGAATGTCAGTTGGTTAAGTTGAAGTATGATGAGTTGAAGTCTGATTTCGACTTAATTTTTAAGAGTGTTTCAAGTGACTGTGTGGCTGTGACGGTTGTTTATTATACTGGTTTTGGTGTGGAGAGGCATGTTATGACTCTTTCAATCCCCTATAAGCTTTACAGTTATTATGTTAAGAAGTTTCATCCAGATGTTACAATTTATAATTTGAAGGTAGCTAGACAGTATATTACTCCTAATGAGCCTGTGATAATGGATATTGTTTCAAGGATTAAGAGTCAGACTAGTGGTGAGGAGGAGTTGGCGAATGCTTTACTTGACTTTGTTCAAGATAAATCCTATACTCTGTGCGTCCGGTATTATCCGACTATTGAGTTTAAGTATCCTATAGAGACTTTGGTTGAGATGGGTGGGGATTGTGATACTCATGCATTTCTATATGCATCGCTATTGAAGGCTGCTGGATTTAAAGTTTTACTAGCCTTTACAGCTGATGGTACTCATGTTGCAGTGGCGGTTCATCTTTCAAGTCTGCCTCAACATAATATTCATGGTTCAGCTTGGTATTTCACATATAATGGATTGAAGTATTATTTTGCAGAAACTACTAGTTGGGGTTGGAGGGTTGGTGATCTTCCAAGGGAGCTTAAGGATGCTAAGTGGAAATTAATTGAAGTCTAACCCTTCTATTTATTGAATTATTGGTGTTTTCAGTATCTTCTTAATTCTGGATGTTATGAAGTTGACTAAATATTCTTCCTTAAATTTCAGTTTT
>JANZKD010000004.1 GCA_025061245.1 Candidatus Culexmicrobium profundum | reverse complement strand
GCATTGCGGAGGTTTCGCGCCTGCTGCGCCCCGTAGGGCCTGGGCCCTTGTCTCAGTGCCCATCTCCGGGCTCCCGCTCTCACGGCCCGTACCCGTTATAGGCTTGGTGGGCCGTTACCCCACCAACAACCTGATGGGCCGTGGCCCCATCCTCAGGCGGTGTTAAGGGGCATGGCCTTAACACCATTTCGGAGGAAAGCCCTTCCAGGTCTTTCCCCCTATCGGGGATTAGCCCCAGTTTCCCGGGGTTATCCCCGTCCTGAGGGTAGGTTAGCCACGTTTTACGGAGCCGTCCGCCGCGCCCCACCATAGCCTGGGGCGCGCGACTTGCATGGCTTAGTCCCACCCCCATAGCGGTCGGGTCCGGCAGGATCAACCGGGGTTTGTACGGCCGCAAAAACCGTACAAGCCGCGGGGTGCACTCACGGGGCTTGAACTCGCTTCAGACCCAAACGTGCCGGAGTGCCTCCGGCTTGTTTGGGTCTACATTATTTTTCCCGCAGCTGGAGGCCGATTTTTCATCCTATGGAGCTAAGCTCCATGTCTAATCGACGCCGCCGTGAACGCTGCGGGACCATTATTTTTTAATGTTAAGCGCAAATATATTTCTTGCTCTCAATAAATATCTTTCTATTTATGGTGAAATTAGAATGTTATTAATGTTCCACATTTTTCTCCTTTAATAACTTTTACTATGTTCTCAGGTTTACGTCCATTCACTACTACAGTCCTTATTTTTGATCTTTTTATGATCTTTAATGATGTTAAATCAAACAATTTATATGTACCTGCTTTAGCTTCCATTTTACTCATCATTTCAATTAACTGGTCTATGTGAATTTCTTCCAGTAGTTTAGCTTGAGGATCTTTCTTTGGATCCGCAGTATACACACCCTCTACGTCTGTGGCTATAATTAGTAAATCTGAATTTATGGCTTCAGCAATTAATGCAGCAACAGCAACTGTAGACTGACCTGGCATTAATCCTCCTAAAACGATTATTTTCTTATTACTCTGCATTAAATGTAAAATTTCATCCAAATTAGTTGGGATTGGAAAGTATGCTTTCTCTCCTAATGCCAGTGAAAAGAGCATTGCATTTAATTTAGTTACTTCAATCCCAATAATATCTGTCCTAAAATTGTCAGCATTAAGTGTTCTTGCAACTTCAATGTATTCTCTAGCTTTTTCCCCACCGCCGACTACTATTACTAGTTTAACTCCTTCATTGACTATCTTCTCCATCACTTCAGCATAGCGCTTAATTTTGGCTGAATTTAATTCTGAGAAAAGTATATGCCCACCCATCTTTAAAACACACTTCATAGGATACCGCCATAAAATAGTAAATAATATTAAATATTTATCACTTTTAATTATAGCATCACTTTCAAACTGCAGTTTAGGTGGAAATATGAAGAAGTCAAATAGAAAATATAGCTCAATTGAGAAATATAGACTTGAAAAGCTGATAAAAGAATTAGAATCAAAGAAAGGTAGAGGTACAGAATTAATTAGCCTATATATTCCACCAGGAAGACAAATAGCCGATGTAATGAATGTACTTCGTCAAGAATATTCTCAAGCTTCGAATATCAAAGATAGAACTACCAGACACCACGTTCTAGATGCGTTAACTTCGTGTATGCAGCGTCTCAAACTATTCAGAAAGGTACCCGATACAGGGCTAATAATTTTCTGTGGATACGTTTCGAGAGGGGCGCCAGGAGATGAAAAACTAGAAGTGCATCTCATAGTTCCTCCAGAACCAATAAGAATTTACCTCTATAGATGTGACAGCAAATTCCATATTGAACCACTAAAAGATTTCATAAGAGAAAAAGAATTTTATGGAATAATAGTAATGGATAGACAAGAAGCAACATTCGCCATATTAAAGGGAAATCGGCTTGAAATAGTAGAACATATAACTTCAGGCGTACCTGGAAAACATGATGCAGGCGGTCAATCACAAAGAAGATTTGAAAGGATAATTGAGCAAATGGCACATGAATTCTATAAAAGAATTGCAGCATACGCTGAGAAATACTTCATGCAACCAAAACTAAATTTAAGTGGAATAATAATTGGCGGACCTGGACCAACAAAACAAGAATTCGTAAAGGGTAATTACTTGCATTATCAGCTTCAAAGTAAAATTATAGGTGTAGTTGATGTAGGCTATACAGGTGAACCAGGGGTTTACGAATTAATTAAAAGAAGCAGAAACTTACTGGAGAACATACAATATATGCGTGAAAAACAAATAGTGCAAAAATTTCTCCAACAACTAGTAAAGAATAGCGACTTAGTTGCATATGGAATTGAGGAAGTAAGAGAGCTCCTAGAAAAAGGAGCAGTAGACACTCTACTAATATCAACAGACCTAGATCTAGAAAAAGTTGACATAATATGCCCCAACTGTCAATATGAGAGGATAATGCTAATAAAAAGCAAAGATGAAGAAAAAGTAATAAATGAAACATGCCCTAATTGTTCATCACAACTAATAATGAAAAATAAGAAATTATTAATCGACGAACTAATATCCTTAGCTGAAAAGACAAATGCAAAAATAGAATTAATTTCAACTGAAACTGAAGAAGGAGAAGAACTAAAAAGAGCTTTCGGCGGAGTTGCAGCAATACTGAGATATAAAGTTTTTAAAGATTAAACTTCAATTTTAACCTTAATATCCGGGTATCCTCTAACTTCAACCATATCCTCAATTTCTTCAGTTATCAATTTAATTTCCTCAACCTTAATTATAGCTCCTATCTCTCTCTTATATCGTTTCAGAAGCTCAAGGTATTCCTTCAACCCTGCATATAAATATGCCCTACTTATCATTTTAGATAGTGGTATTTTCATTTGAGCTTTTAATCTTCTGATCTCAGAAATTACTGCGACTAATAGGTCTCCCTGCTTTTCAGCTTCATTGTTAATGTTTTCCATTTTAATAGTAGGCCAAGGTGATATATGTATGCTCTTAAACTTCTTATCCTCTCTATAAATTCTATAATAAATTTCCTCAGTTATATGTGGTATAAATGGAGCGAGAAGCTGCAAAAATCTAAACAAAGCTTCATATAAAGTATACTGAGCAGCAAATCTACTTTCAATTTTTTCTTTCTGATACAATCTATGTTTAACTGCCTCTATATACTGATCACAGAATATACGCCAAAAGAATTGTCTTATGCTTTCAAGAGCAACATTAAACTGAAAATCATCTAGAGCCTCAGTAACTTTCATAGTCAACTTTTCAAGCTTACTTAGAAGCCACTTATCCAATAACTCCAACTTAACTTCCATCTGTCCTGGCTGAAAGTCTTTGATATGAAAGCTTACAAATCTGGATGCATTCCATAGTTTTAACTGAAATCTCCAACCATAATCGACATCCTCCCATCTAAATGGGACGTCGGATCCAACAGAACCACCAGCAAAAGCCCATTGCCTAAGAGCATCAGCACCATACTTCTCTAAAACCTCATTTGCACTAACATAATTACCATAAGACTTATGCATCATTCTTCCATCAGTACCTCTGACCATACCATTAATCAAGGCAGTTTTAAATTGAGGATTTCCAAACAAAATAATTCCTCTGACCATCAAATAATAATCCCATGTCCTGATAATGTCATACCCATTAGGTTGAAGATCTGCTGGAAATAGCCTAGAAAACAGCTCCATATCATCAGGCCAACCAGCATGAACAGCACATGTTATAGATGAATCCATCCATGTATCCATAACATCAGTTTCACCTCGGAACGACTTACTTCCGCATTTAGGGCACTTATCTATTCTAGGTTTCTCTCTTCTCGGATCGATTGGAACCCAATCCTCCTCAGCGATAATAATCTCATTGCAATTATTACAGTACCAAACTGGAATAGGTGTCGCAAAGATTCTTTGTCTTGAAATAACCCAATCCCAATCAAGAGAATTAACCCAATCAATCAATCTATTTTTAGCCCATGCCGGAACCCATCGAATCTTCTCTGCCCATCTCAAAACTTCATTAGTAATCTGCTTCGTTTTCACAAACCATTGCTTCTTAACTAGAATTTCAATAGGTGTATGACATCTCCAACATGTACCTATATTCTGAACAATGTTTTCTTCCTTCAAAATAAAACCAGCATCCTTAAGATCTTGAACTATTTTCCTCTTACACTCCTCAATAGTCAAACCAGAATATTTTCCAGCCTCCTCAGTCATATACCCTTTCTCATCAATAACTTTTATTATCGGCAACTTATACTTACGCTGCCACTTAACATCAGTTTTATCACCAAAAGTACATATCATTACAACTCCAGTTCCAAATTCAGGGTCAACCTCCTCATCAGCATGAATTTTAATTTCTCGATTAAAAATAGGTACGACCAGTTTTCTACCAACAACCTCTTTATACCTCTCATCACTTGGATTTACTGCAGCTGCAACACATGCAGGCAAAAGTTCAGGACGAGTAGTAGCGATAACAATGTAACCAGAACCATTAGAAAATGGAAACTTTATGTAATATAACTTCCCACTTCTATTAACATATTCAACCTCAGCTTCTGCAATTGCAGTTTCACATCTAGGACACCAAAGTACAGGATGCTCAGCTCTATATACAAAACCTTTCTTATACATTAAAATAAAGGAAAGCTGCGTCCTCCTCCAATAATCTGGATCCATAGTCCTATACTCAAGAGACCAATCAATAGAATAACCTATACGTTTCATAGTCTTTTTCATTTGATCAATCCACTTCTCAGTTAATTTCATGCAAATACGCTCAAAATCACTGGGCGACATATCTCTTTTACTTACGCCCAATTCCTTTTCGGCTCTAACTTCTGTAGGAAGACCATGACAATCCCAGCCCTGAGGAAAATGTACATTATATCCCTTCATTCTCATATAACGCGCAACTAAATCAAAATAACACCAGTTAAATGCATTCCCCATATGAAATTCTCCACTAGGATAAGGCGGCGGTGTGTCGATAGAATAAGTTGGCCTATATTTGTCCTCTCTATCAAACCTATAAATTCCCCATTCTTCCCACTTTCTCTGCCATTTCTCTTCAACTTCTCTGAAATCGTAAACCTTCGGTAAACTAGCACACACCCTTAAACCCTCCATAAAACCGTTCAGAATAAAAGACTAGAAAACTAGGTGAAAAAACACTCCAAGCTGCAATTAAACCACTTGGCGCATAATCCTCTCCCACACAACATAATCATTATAAAGCTTAAAAGCCTTACGGAAATGAAATGCTTTTCTATTTCAATTGAAACACTTGTTTCTCAGTATTCCTTAAATCAGTAATAACCAGTATATTTCTTCGGTGTCTTAAATGAATAAAGCCAAGCTAGTTCTAATTGGATCAATAGTCTTAGTTTTCTTAGTTGCAACTTTCAATTTCATTACCATATTATCCTCAGCTGAAAAAGTTCAAATAAAGAGAGTTGAGAAATTCATTGAAATAGCTGAAAAAGCTAAGGAGAAAGCAGAAAATCTTCTCTATTTAATCCTATCAAGCAAAGTAGCTGAAAAATTTGATCAAACTAAAATTAATGAAGTTAAAGCCAATTTTAATCTAGGTGCAGAGAAGCTAGATAATGCAAAGAATAATCTTCTCAATGAAAATCTGGAATATGCTATTGGAAATGCAACTGAAGCATTTCAAATATTTAGAGAAGTATTCAAAACATTACATTCAATGCTTGAGGAAGCTGGCTACGGCCTTGGCGATGTCGCAAATGCTTCAGGATTAATTACAGCAATGGATAGAGCATTGCAAAGAATAGAACGTCTCAGAGAAATAATACCTGAAGACTCGCAAGAAATAAACGAGCTACTTAATGTAGCTGAAGAGTACTTGAATATTGAAGAGGCGATTAAGCTATTGTCTCAAGGAAAAATAAATGAAACAGCACATCGATTAGCTGAAGCAAATAAGCTCATTGCACAGGCACATAAACTTCTCAAAAACAAAGCACAGCAATTAAACGTTAAAAGATTGAAAGGCTTCATAAATGCCATAGAAAACTTTTACAAGAGGCTTGAGCGTAAAATAACTAAATTTGGAAATGAAATTCTTCAAAATAAATTAACTGATGCAAAGACTCATATTACATTGGCAAAAGAGAAGTTTGGACAGAAAATGTATTCAGAGGCTCTCTCAGAGCTTATAACAGCGAGAATTCTGCTAGAAGAAGTTGAGCTTGGATTAAAACAATTAAGACATGGGCATGGAAAATAATTTTCTTCTTATTTATAAATTAACTCTACCTGATTTTGTCCTCCAATCTTTATGACGCGTAAAATACCCATTTTATTCAACCTTCTGATCATTCTCCAAAGAGTAGTTCTAGGAATATCGGGGAAAGCATTCCTTAATTCGGCTTCAAAGATTTTTCCACCTCTATTAGCAATAAACATCAAAATATTCTTTTCATCATCTCTTAACTCTGGATATTTTCTAAAAATCTGCGAAACATCAATTACACGCTTTCTCTTATAAAAGAGAAATATCATTGAAAATATAATTAAACCAAGTATACTACTTAAAAATACAAGTTCAATCGGATAGCTAAATCCTTTATTTGATGGCTCAGTTTCAGACGGTTTTGTAGGTTCAGTTTCAGATGGCACAGTAATAGGCAAAACATAACTGATTTCCCAAAAACCAGCAGACAAGTGTAAGATAGTTCTATTTCCTTCAATGCCAATCATCATTGGTACATCGTTCAAATAAACAATTGTTGCTTCTTCAGGTAACTTAACAGTTAAACTAAACGATGAATTAAACATTAATGTCCAGACACCAGATTCCATACTAGTCAATTCAAAGGTATCATATTCAATAAGAATTCTGTTTGCACCTAAACTGTAGACAGTCATGTTTAAGCCAGTAAGTTCATAGTCAAGCAAACTATTATTCTCATCTAAAACTAGAACATTCTCTACTCGAGATGCTAATAATTTAATGGTAACCGTAGGATATGTTTCATTACAAATTAAACTTTGTATAACATGCACTAGACCATCACGATAAACGATTAACTCAACATTCTCAACACTATAAATATGAGCATTACAAGCTAACGGTAAACTGAAAATCAATAATATTAATGGTACATATAATAAGTGCTCATTTCGAAAGTTCAACATACTGCACCATTAATAATTTGATCAACATCTCAGTTAAGCATTATGAATCTTCCAAATAATTGTTAGCTTCAGCTTCAATTTAAATTTTAACAGAAAATAGGGCATAATAAGCTATTATATCGCATAAATTACGAAACGTTAAATAAATAACTGTAATTTAATATCATTTGGTGTATAAAATGCCATTTTTTAAGAAGAGCTTTAGAGAAGCTATAAAAAACTTATACGAAATTCCTGTTTCTACTAATGAAGTCGCATTACTCTATTTTAATTATTCAGGAGTGCTATTAAGAACACAAAGTCAAGTATTCGCCTTCGATTTAGCTAACTTACTAAAGAAAACTGAAGTAGATTTATTATCAAACCTTGATGCAATATTTTACACTCATGGCCACTATGATCATTACAATAAGAATATAGCTAAACTATTATATCATAGGACTGGGGCTCAAATAATAGCGGAACCGACAGTTGCTTCAGATTTAAAGGGAATTATTCCGGAAGAAAAATTGATTTCAGCAAAACCTGGAGAAACATTTGATTTAGGAAGATTTAAAGTAACTTCAATTAGAGGACTTCATAGAGGTCCAATAGTTCTCTATTTAGTTGAAGGAAAAGACTTATCTCTCTTCCATGGAGGTGATTCTGCCTATGTTCCACTTGAAGAATATAAGGCTGACCTAGCTCTAGTCCCAACGGGATCTCCATCTCCAACTGCAAGTCCACAAGATGCTTTTCGAATGATTTCAGCACTAAACCCAAAAGTTGCAGCAGCTTTTCATGGTTCAAAAAGTCAGCATCAAGATTTCATAAATCTAGTAAGAAATAGTTTTCCTCAAATTAAGGTTCTAGTATTAGAAGAAGGAAAAGTTATGAAAATTCAAATATAAGATGGGTTCAGCAAATCTAAGGGCTTACATAATTGCCACTAAAATATTTTTCTTTTTTATTTGTGAGAGCGAAAAATCCTTCTTCTAATAATCTCCGAATCATAGCTATTGCCCCTTCCATAACTATATCAGCTAGGAATTCCTCAAGCTGACCCGCACCTTTATTTTCTGCAATAATTTCCCCTATAAACATCTTCAAAATATTTTTAATACTAGTCTTTCTATCAAAAAGGTCAAGCAATCTTCTCATTAAAGGATGTATTTAAAATGTCTTTCTTTTTCCTCGCGACAACACAACTCTTTCTTGGGGAATATCGTATTTATTTGTAATAATATCTCCCATTAACTTTAGCTTCATTTCTAAGATGTTGTCATTAGTCAACTCTTGAAGATGGCAACCTATCTTTATACATTTGGCTAGGGAAAAAACCTATACATCCTCCTTGACATATCTCCTTTTTAGCATACTCACATTCATGACATTCTTCCATTGGAAAAACTTTAAACTGATATGGTTTAAACACCCTTTCATAGTAATCATAGATCTCTTGAAGTGAATTAAAATCTTCCATTTTCCTATTGAAGAGACCGGAAGTCCCAAAACATCTCCAAATGGGTAAGTCAGGACCTATATCAATAGCTGGAAAGCATACAAAATTTCTACTAGGTTCTAAAACTCCTTTTAGAAGCAACTCTCCTAATTCTTCCTTCGAAAACATATAAACGGGAACTGTATTATCCATTTTAATAGATGCACCATAACTTTCAACCCTTTTTACAAACTCCATAATGAAAGGTGCTAAACTCTTATATTCTTCAATAGCTAAGTAAACATTTCTTTTTCCTCCAAATACAACAGGCATAGAAAAGCTAAGCCTTACATTACTAAAATCATATTTATCTAGCAGGTTAAATATATACTTACATTTAGGTCTTCTCTCAAATATATAAAACTAAGATTCAAATTTTTCCTTCCTTTCAACTTAGATAAATTATATTTTTCCTCTCCCACTCACTAGCTCTATAAGTATTTGGATGATCAATATTTAGCAGAAAGCAAAGTCTTGTAGGTGGAATCCTTGAAAAAGCATACTTTTATCATGTGACCACAATCCATTGCTTAGCAAATTAACATAGAAACCTCTTCTCAAATTTTGATTAAAATCTCATTAAACTTTGGGTGTATTGTAAGCTTATCACCAGCTAATTGAAGACTATTACAACCGCTCTTAACAATAAAGTCTAATACCTTGTCAAATGCAGGAATTGAAATATTCATGGGGTACATAGAATATTGGTCCTGGTGGCAACACTATATCATTAAGTGCTTCTATAAACGCAGCAGTCCTCTTTATCCTTACCAATTGTTTTCTATTAAAAGTTACATCAAACTCTTTACCTACACCTTCATGATCTCTAAGGAATTTTTCACGTAACTCCTTGTTTTTGTAGCCCTTATTAGAAGTTCTCTTAACCTTTTATCTTCTCCCAACAAAAACACCAACTGTTACTTTAAAGCGTCATCTTATTAATATAAACTTTGTGTTAATGTTTACAATAATATTGTATTTCAATTATCTATCCAATTATATGTAAACGTGATTCATATCCTAATAATAATGTAAATTAACATTTTTTGTAATTTCATGAATCAAAATATCTTCATTATTTAAAGCTTTAATAAACACTGGAATATTTTTCCTCTTAGTCGCCTTATGTGAAACGAAAAGCCACTCACCAATATCGAGTAAAGCTGTTTTATCCAATATTTCTGGACTAACTCCAGAAGCTTCTGCGATTACACGTCTATCATAACTTCTAGGTAATGTGCCAGCAAAATAACTATGTAACTGCTGAATAGCATTTACATTTAGATGAGCTACTCTTTGCGTACTTATCCATCCATGAATCCTATACTTTCTACCCTGCCTGAGCAATCTCTCCACAGCTAAGTTTGATTGAGCTGAAAAATCATCTCTTCTAATCCTATCTGGTATAAATTCTTGCGCTTCATCTAAAACAACTAAAACTCTAGCTCCTCTTATACTACGTTTCCTCAATGCAAATAATTCATCTATCAATCTGCTTACAAATTGTCTGGCATTTAATGGATCTGGAAGATAACAAACAAACAACTTTATTTTATTCCCATTAATAGGCCTAATTAATTCATAAGCTATTTTTTCAGGAGTGTAAATTTCATCTTCCCTCCCTTCTTTCTCTACGGTTGTTTCTCCGAAAATCTCTAAAATTTCATTTATAGTATTCAGTAACTGCCTTGGAGGATACTTTATTTGATTTAATTCCGCTTGATGTGCTGCCAATAATGAATCAAGTTTATTATAAATTTCTCCATATCTCCTTTTTAGCTGTTTGATTGTTAAAGTTAAATTCAAACCCTTAAGTAACTCTCTCATTCCACTATAAATTCTAGTAGCTCTCAATCGTACGGACGGCCTATCATCTCTCATTAAATCTTCAAAACTAGACAATAAATCACCAATTGTAAGTGAAATCTTCTTAGATAGATCAATAATCTTCACTCTATTTATATCAAAAATTTTCTCAAGAAGTTCCCTCATTAAATTCTTTGACAAGAACTCGGTATCTAATCTTTCAAGCAATGTTTCAGGAATTGCCTGAGATGCAAGAAATGCTTCAATCTTATCTTCAGCTAACCCATAATTTTCAGTTGTAAGAATCATTCCATATTCTAAAATTTTATCAATTAAGCTTATTCCATATTCTCCCGCAATATCAATAATAACCACTCTTGTGTCATCAAGTTTTTCTAAAACCTTCCTAATAATCAACGAAGTTAAATTAGATTTACCAGTGCCTGTAAAGCCAAATACACCGCCATGATACTTAATTAACTTTAAAACATCTATCTTCAAATAATGCTCAAAACCAATCATTTCCCCTAAGCATGTTCCCTCTTCAATGTTAATCAGCATATCAACAGCTCTACGTGAAAGTAAGTAAGCTTCAGCACCGACAAGAGGCATACATGTTTCATCATGCTCAAAAATCACATTTTCATCATTAATTTTCATAACATATCCCGTATAAATCGCCTGAATATCAATCCATGTATCCTCACTTTTCCCCCACATTTCATAGATACCCTTAAGAAACTCACCTCTCAAAACTTTAGGCATGGAAACATCCATTGATAATTCCTGATAATGAATAGGTCTAGCACTAACAACTTCATAAATTAAATAAACCTCCCCATTAATAGTTGGACGTTTTAAAGCTAAAAAACAAGGCTTCTTCAACCTATCTAAAACTTCTAAATCAAATGCAGCCTCAAAAATGCCAATAATACTCTTCAATATAATTCTGCCTTCTTCATAACTTCTAGTTTTAATTTGCGTTTGACGTAATCTAGCTCTAAATTTACCGTTAAGATCATCAAACAAAATATTCTTCTCCATAGCTTCTTTTCACCATCCTTTCACGGGCATGCTCAGCTTCACGTCTAATATCTCTAAATCTTCTAGATGAAAAATAAGCCTTATATTTACTGGCAATTGTCCCTAAATCAAGATCGGCTATTCCTCTAAGCATATCCCTAGCTCTCTTAGCCATAACTTTAACAAGTTTGTCAGCCAAAAATAACAAATGATTATGCCCCATCTCTTCAATAACATATGGATTGTCAGATTGACTAAGGATATAAAGAACTAAATTTCCGATAAAGCTATTCTCTTCAACTTCTAGTAAAGGCTTAATATTCGATGTTCTTTTCCCCTCTAAGCATTCAAACTTAACAATTAAATTCGAGTCAAATTCAGGATAAAATGGACGATCATAAGCAAAAACAGCACTCCTAACAGAAGGGTCATCTTCTAAGCTTCTAAGCTGAAAATATCCTCTAACAAAAAGTTTCTCTCTAAAAATAATTTTTCTAGCAGCACGAGCAAAAACATCACTTCTCTTAGGATCTTCATGATAGACTAGAGTGGCAAAACAATAATCATACTCCCTAACTCTCCAAGGAGTTGGAATAGATTCATACATTGATGAACTAATAATCGAAAGCAAAACTTTATCACTTCTAAATGTTAGAGGTGAAATATTAGTCAATCTAGATTTACCATGAAACTTACAGTAGATGGGGAAAACGGATCTAATGATATCAGTCGAACTTGTATCTTTAGCAATTCCGATAACAAGCTTATGGTTGCTAACAGCATCACTAACAATCTTGTGTAGCAAATAGACATTTATAGTGTTAATATCAAGGGTAGTAATCCATCTAGACCCTTCGTTATCAAGCATCAATGGATGTTCTTCACCACTAAAAATTCTATCAGCAAACTTTCTAGTAGCAAACCAAACACGTTTCCAATAATCAACAACTTCATCACGAACCATTAAAATCTCATCATTATCACTCAAGTCCAGTAATAATCCATCATAACGTCTATCCAACTTCTTAACCTTATTAATAAATCCCCTAGCTTCTTTAACTGAAACACCCATTAAACCTGCAACATCACTTGTCCTAATCCCCTTATCTTCACGTTTTAAGTCAATAAGCATTTTGATTAAAGCGTAAGCCCCATAAACTCCGCGCTTGGGAATAAATTCATCACCAGTACCAAGAAAGCCTGATAAATGCAAATCCAACATAGAAACCTTACCATAAGGAGTATTAAATCCATTCAAAACAGAATAGCCACGCCTTAACATCAATCTAAAATCTCTAGAAACAGGTCCATAAGTACCTGACAATAATCTATCAAGAAAAATAACCTTAACGTCACCACTCATAACGCTATCCAAAGCTAAAATTAGTTCAGATAAAGTCATTAAAGCATAAGGAATACTTTCAATACTACGCTTAACATCAAAATCAGTCAAAGCATAAACCGATGAAGGATTAACATTAGGTAAATCCTCCAACCATAAAGGTACACTAGTGGAAACTTTCAAAGCCTCTTCTCTTTCAGCACCACTAGCATCAACTTTTAACACTCCATCATTAACGTAAATTTTCCCATAATAACCAGCAGCACAAACATAAATTAAGAGCAATTCTAAACGCTCTTCAACACACATAGACCCATCAATTCCGATAACTCTAAAAACACCATCATCAAAGAATTTTCCAAATTCTTTATCCTCAGTACGTAGACACTTAAAGAAGTCAACAAGAAACTTTAAACCACTCGCTTTCCTAATTCTATCTTCAAAAACTCTTAAAACTTGCCTAGTATTTCTCCTTAAACTGAGAGCATCAGAACTAAAGGAAATCACTACTTAACACCCAACAAAATATTATTGTTCAAAGCAAATAACTCTACTCACACTAGAGTTTTCATCAGTAAATATCTAAATTTTAATAGAAGAAGACATAATCCTCGATCTGCATAAACTCTTTACATATCCTTTAATACAGTTATTTAAAGGAGAGAAATTATGCACACCTTAAACATCTCTGACATCAAACATTTAATAATTGGTGCCACTATTCTCGGGGTTGGCGGAGGAGGAAATCCTGAAACAGGTATGCACATACTAATAGAAGATTTAAATGCTGGACTTGAGCCTAAAATATGTACTTTCAACGAATTAGATTATGACTCGTATCTTGCTACTCCCTATTATGCAGGGAGCATGCCTGCACCAAGTAAAAGACCAAAAGAGACAAAGAGATTTTCCACCAAAGTTATGATCAAAGCACTTAAACTTCTCGAAGGAATCATTAAAGAGAATATCTCTGCTGTGATTGCAACTGAAATAGGAGGAGGAAACACTGCCATAGCTCTTCATTTAGGTGCAATTCTGGGATTACCCTTAGTAGATGGCGACCATGCTGGGAGAAGTGTACCAGAATTAGTTCATAGCACATATTACATCAATAATATACCTCTATGCCCCAGTATCATAGCTACTGTTGATGGAAATCTTCTAATATTTAGAGAATATGCCAACATAGAAAGCTATGAAGCTATAGTAAGGGCAATTGCAGCTCAATCTTCAGGGTCAATATTTGTAATTGATAGTCCAGTTACAGCCAGTATAGCTTCAAAAGTAGCTGTCACTGGAAGCATAAGTAGGGCTATTATGTTAGGAGAAACTGTTTTTTATGCTAAAAATAAAGGCCTCCATATAGCATCACTAATTGCTGAAAAACTTAATGGTTTCGTCATTTTTGAAGGAAAAGTCACCAATCATAACCTAAGAGAACAATCAGGCTTTCTTATTGGAAATATACTTATTGAGGGTGTCAATGAACATAAAGGACATGAATTAAAGATATGGGTTAAAAATGAGAATATTATTGCCTGGAAAGATGATGACCCAATTGTCATGCCACCAGACTTAATAGTAATGATTGACAAAAATGGATACGGAGTAATCAACAGTAAAATTAAGAAAGATATGAGGGTAACTGTAATTGCAGCGCCAGCACCAGAAATATGGAGAACACCTAGAGGACTTAAAGTTCTTGGTCCGAAATATTTTGGCTTCAATTATGACTACATTCCTGTGGAAAAACTAGCTTCAAAAATATAGCTTCTCCAATATTTCTCATAGCTAGCTATGTATTTTAATACAATTGAATTATTTCATTACCCTCCAATTGGTTAGAGTTAAATAATATCTAAAAGATATGGGCTAAAGGTGATTTCTTGTTTGCTTTAGTTAATGGAACCATTTTTACCATGAGTAAAATGGGCATTATAAAAGAGGGTATAGTGCTTGTCAATGAAGGAAAAATTGTTGGCGTTGGAAGAAAAATCAAAATTCCCGATGAAGCTGAGAAAATCGATGTACAAGGGAAAATAGTGTTTCCAGGAATGATAGATGCTCATAACCATATTGGTGGTCACGCAGAAGCTGAAGACCCCCCTTTCGACAATAATGAATGGACTAGCCCCGTAACTCCACACGTCAGAATGATTGATGGAGTTAACCCTTTAGATGAAGGATTTCAGACAGCTGCTAAAGCAGGAGTTACAACTATTTTCTGTACCCCAGGAAGCGCCAACGTCATAAGTGGTACTGCTGCTGTTCTCAAAACAGTGGGGAAAACAATCAGCGATATGATCCTTTTAGATCCAGCTGCAATGAAGATGGCATTTGGAAGAAAATTTCCCCGCCCATCTTCGGACATACCTTATCCAGCAACTCGCATGGGTACAGCCGCCATTTTACGAAATACACTAATTAAAACAATCAATTATTTGAAAAAGAAGAGAAAAGCTGAAGAAAACCCTGAAAAAGAACCCCCTGAACCAAATATAGGTTTTGAATATCTTGCATTAGTTCTACAGAGAAAGATTCCTGCACATGTTCATGTGAGTCGAGCTGACGATATCATGACTTTCGCTAGAATCGCGGATGAATTTGGCTTCAACTGGTGTATTGCACATGGATTTGAAGCACACGTAGTTGCAGAGGAACTAGCCAAGAGGAAAGTTCCCGTAGTCTTGGGCCCCATAATCTATCCAAATTTTCATCCAGACATAGATTGGTCTCCTGAAATTGCAGTTATATTACATAAAGCTGGAGTTAAAATTGCATTACAATCAGATGGACCTGCAGTTTTTCCAACTCAACATTTACCTCTTCTAGCAGCTGCAGTTGTTAGAGCTGGCATGGATGAATGGGAAGCTTTAAAGGCGATTACCATTAACGCAGCAGAAATTATAGGTGTGGATCATAGAGTAGGAAGCATAGAGGTTGGAAAAGACGCTGATTTAGTTATTTTCTCAGATCACCCGCTTAAATGGAGAAGTAAGGTGGAAAAAGTCTTTATTAATGGAAAGGAGATTGAAAACCTTGAAAATAGAAAATAACCATTTTGCAATAATTAATGGAAAAATACTGACAATGAGCTCTTTAGGAATAATTGACAAAGGAACAATACTGATAAAGAATTCTAAAATAATCGCAGTAGGTAAGGACATAAAAATTCCATTCGGCTTTGAAGTATTTGATGCCGAAGGAAAATTTGTGACTCCTGGCTTAATAGATGCACATACTCATTTAGGAATAATACCTTTAAGGGCTGGATACCCAAGAAACGAGGGAAACGAATCAACAAACCCAGTAACTCCTGCAATAAGAGCACTAGATGGTATAAATCCACAAGATCCAGGTTTTAAAACAGCTTTGAAAGGTGGAGTAACAACCGCAATGATTCTGCCTGGAAGTTTATCAGGTCCACGTGAAAAACTAAATGTTATTGCAGGACAAGGCACTGTAGTAAAATGCTTTGGCAAAACAGTAGATGAAATGGTATTAAGGCACCCAGCATGTATGAAGATGGGGTTAGGTGATCGTCCAAAGAAAACCTTCAGTCCATCAGAAAATCAACTTAAAATGCCATCAACTAGAATGGGTGTAGCTTCATTAATAAGAACATACTTGACAAAAGCTAAATATTATCAACTGAAAATTGAAAAAGCAAAGAATAATTCTTCAATTGACGTTGAAATCGATTTAGAAATGGAAGCATTATCAGCCCTCTTAAGAAGAGAATATCCAGCTAGAATCCACGCCTATCGAGCAGATGACATATATACTGCTATTAGATTAGCTGAAGAATTTAAATTTGATTTAATTCTAGATCATGCAACAGAATCAGTAGTTTTGGCAGAGGAAATTGCCAAACGAAATATACCAGTAGTATTTGGCCCAATAATGCATGGCAAAAGTATTTTTGAACTTGAAAAACTATCTCCAGATACACCTGCAAAACTCGTAGAGAAAGGTGTGAAAGTTGCAATAACTTCTGATCATCCTACTAGACCAATAGAATACCTAACGTATCATGCAGCTATCGCAGCTAGAGAAGGATTAAATTGGTGGGAAGCTTTAAAAACTATAACTATAAATGCAGCTGAAATCTTGGGAGTGGCTCATAGAGTTGGAAGTATAGAAGCTGGGAAAGATGCAGATATCGTAATATTTAGTGATGATCCTCTAGAACCATTAAGTAAAGTTGAAACAGTATTTATAAATGGCATTAAGAGGTATCCTTAAACGATATTTTCTTCTATTTTCCTTCTTTTTATTTAAGAAAAATGAGGGGGATACTATTGAAATTACTGTAGACTAAACTTTGATTCCCAGCCATTTATAGAGTATAATTTGCAGGGGTCGAATAACATAGTTTGTTCTGGTCATAACCATGTTACCGAAATTTGCTCCTAAACCAAATGCGATAGCATATCTACCAATCTTCGTTAATATGCCTAGAGTTCCAGTATGTTCCTTAGTATATGTGAAGTATAATAATGTGCATATAACAAATAATGGGACAAGTACTAGATTTAAATAGTCTATTGGTGTTGCTCCTGCAGGAATGGGTGAAAATAGACCTTTTACTTGACCAATTATTTCTGCAGGAATAGATCTAACCATACCTACAGCTATACCTGATCCAAGCATCATTGACAAGGGGATTCTGCTAATATATGCATACTTCCTTGAGATCCTGAAGAACACTAGTAAACCTATGAGGATTGGAACTATATTTATAATCTCACCCTGCATGAGAGGAGTAATGGCAAGTTTCTTAACATTTTCTAAACCTTGAACAGCTAAAACCCCTGCAGTTACACCGACCAATGTTCTCTCAGCAAATCTATAAAATGGGTTGTCTTTAACTACAATGCTATATCCCATCATTATGAATAATGCTGCAACCCAAACTCCAGGATCCTGTGAAACCATCTCACTCCCTCCCACTCGCTCGCTCCATTACATAGAGGATATTCCCTATTATGATGAGTGCAATTAGAAATATGTGTGAAATAGAAATTGCATCTAAGCTAGCAATTGCTCTACCAGGTCGGTTAACTAGTTTCTCATAATCTGCTGCAGCTCTAACTCCTGCCAAGTATTCTTTAATTTGTCCTGCTCTATAGAATGGCTCTACATCTTGAACTACTGCACCAGTTAAGCAAAGCACTAATATCGGTTTATTATATGGTGTCCCCCAATGTCGAACTATCATAGTGTTATATTCACCACAATTAATGATGAGGTCGAAATCAGCTACAGAGTTTACTCCTTGCATCATAGGAAGACTATCTATTGGATTTCCATACCTATCATATTGTATTGAAGCACGAATGTTTTGAGCAAATGTAGACCAGGCAATATCGCCTCCAGCTACAAACCCTAAGTTACACCAATCCTCACCATACTTCAGTCCATAATCTTCAGGTTTACCAATGGTACCAAAAACCTCAGTGTCGAGCAACTGCAATATTCCGTCTGCGACACTCAAGCCAACAAAGTATATTTTTATATTCCTCTCCTTGGCAATTGAAAATAAATGATATATCACTGGAATTGATTGGGGAACTAAATCTCCCATGAGAACCACTGGAGGTATATAGTTGAATAATATTTTAGTCCCAGGTTCTAAGTTTTCAATGATATTGTAGAAGTTTATTGAGTGTTGATCTATTCTGATGGGTAAACCCAAGGGACGTGCCAAGGGAATGATCAGAAGAATAATGAGCATCCCCTGAACGAAGGTCTTATTTGTTAACAGTTTTTTAATTTGTTCTTGCATCTCCATTTTTCACGCCTCCTCAACACCTAAATATCCACGTTCTACGCCCAGTATCACTCGAATGCCTATTAAGACGAAGCCTAAGGCTAAGCTTATTCTAAAAGCAGTGAAAACTCCTCTAGCTGGAACTGCAAATATCCAGTTCTTCAATTCAACAAACAATCCAGTCTGTACTTGTACCATAGGTATGTTTGCAATCATGGTTAGAACTCCAGCAAGCATAAGTAATCCTGCATCCCAATTCATTACACGAAAAGCTTGAACTGCAATAGTGCACATATAAAGGTATGCGAAGCTGAAAAGTGTTGGTGAAAGTGCTTGGTAAACATTATTGAATATGAATGAATAATATGGATCCTCAGTTCCTCCTATAGCACCAAGTCCAAAGGTTACAAGCATAATTAATATTAACCATGCATCAAAGTACCATTCTCCTTTCCTATCCATGACTTTACGTCCATGAATTATTATTAAGTTTATAAGTCCAATACCCATTGCTAATGCTGAAAATATTATCGCCCAATTACCCAATGTATTTGTTAAAGTATCTAGTGGCTCAACACCCTTAACATAATATTGGACAACAAATATCATTGAAATTATGAATATAATTGCCATAGGAATTTCTCTTTTCCTCAAAACACTTATGCCACCCATTTCACTTCACCTCCTATATTGTAAGATACTCCGAAATGTTGAATCCTAGCCAAGCCAATACCACGCCGATGACAATCAATCCAACTAGTAGAAATCTGAAGAGGTCTCCTGCCCAAATATTGGCTACCTGCGGTGGATCCTTACTTATAGCTGCAGCAGTAGCTAAGAAATCTTCTCCTATCAACCAATAATCATAGGCTGCAACTGCATAAGGATACTGATATGTATTAGTTGTTCCACATAGGGACAGGCAACCTGCTGCACGTCCCGCTCCACCCAAGGTGCATAAATCTGCACCATAACCACCAGTAACTATGAATGAGGCAGGCTTTCTCTGTTCTAGAAGAGCAAATATTCTTGCGTTACTTGAAGACTGACTTCCGCCAACAAATACAAAGTTTTCATACTTTAATTCCTCCAGTGCATTCTCGCTTCTATAAGCATTCTCTGCAATAGATTGAATTATAGGAATATGTTCAGCAGTTCCTATAGCTGTAATTAACTCAGTCTTCATTTTAGCACATCTACGTGCTACTTCACCATAAATAACGAAGCTAGCTAACGTTGTACCAACCCCAGAAGAATAAAGAGCACCTCTACCAGTAGAATGTAGAACTGGTCTACCCATCTCTGTAGCTCTACCCACTATTTCGTCTAATGCTAAAAGTCCCGGAAGAGTTCGAAATTTAGGCATCACCTTCTTCCTAGTAATTAACCAATAAGTTATCACATAGAAAACCATTATCAACGCTAGAAGCGCTAACCCTACAATATTTTTTAGATAAGCCAATGTTATTCCCTCAATTCTTATTTCTTGTCGATTATATTGTATTTATAAATTACCATTTTGTAAATAATAACTATTATTTTAGTAACATTTCTATCTCTTATTTTTTCTAATTCTAATTATTTTTTAACCATTTTCCAACATTTATCTATAATTTTTTCAACTTCCTCAGGATTCTTGCTATACAGTCTCAAAAACTCCTTTCCGAAGCGATCCTTGAGTGAAACAGCATTAATTCTCTTTTGAATTTCAATTTTTCTAATCCTACTATATGGAATAACATGTTTCTCATCAACTATTATGCCGCGATCAGCAATTGAATACTTATTAGGTGTTCTAATAACTGGATAAGGCATAAATGTAAGTTGAGCAAGCATATAAGGAATTACTGCTATCCATCCAAATATATATACAAATAAAATTAATCCCAAAAGCTCCAATACAAGCAAGATAATGGTTGAAGCCAAATCTCTTACATGTCTCCTCCTCTTTATTTGCGATGCATCTTCTTCGTAAAATATCGTAAACTTTTCCTTCAATAGAATTCCCCAATCTCCTCTTAAGCAAAAACTATTAAATGTTTTCTCATCGCTATGATGGCAACTTGATATTCAATTTTCTCACAAGATCTTTATACCTATTCCTTATGGTTACTTCAGTTACTTTTGCCGCATTGGCTATTTCCTTTTGTGTTCTTCTTTCATTCTCCAGTAATGTTGCAATATATAATGAAGCTGCAGCTAGTCCTGATGGATCTTTTCCTGCAGTTAGTTGAGCAACTTTAGCTGCTCTCAAAATTTCCACTGCTCTTCCCTGTACTTTTCCACTTAATCCTAAATCACTAGCAATTCTAGGTATATACTCTTCTGCATTTACTAATGGAACCTTAACGTCAACTTTTCTTAACAACAGCCTATAACATCTAGCTATATCCTTTCTCTTAGACCTAGTAAATCTGGCTATTTCATCTATTGTCCTGGGTATTTTCTTTATTCTACATGCAGCATAGATTGATGCAGCCATAACTGCCTCTATGCTTCTCCCTCTGACAAGTCCTTTCTCCACACTTTTCCTATAAATTGTAGCTGCCTCCTCTCTTACATTTCTAGGCAACCCTAACTGTGCACCTATTCTATCAAGTTCCCCCATCGCCTGAGCTAAATTCCTATCCAGAGAACTATAGATCCTAGTTCTCATCTGCCATTTTCTCCATCTAATAATCTCCATTCTCTTTTTGAACTTCAATTTTTTACCATGAGCATCTCTACCCCTCCAATCGATAACTGTTGACAATCCCTTATCATGTATTGTAGATGTAATTGGTGGGCCAATTCTCCGTTTTTTCCACTTCTCTTCTTTAGTAAATGCTCTCCACTCCGGCCTCTCATCTATGATTTTCTCGGTTACAACCAATCCGCAATCAGCACAAACCAGTTCTCCTCTTTTGTAATCTCTTATAATGTTAGTACTACCACATTCTGGACATTCCTTTATGATCTGAACCTTATGGCTATCTCCATTTTCCCCATTTACCAATCTCATAATTCTACTCACACTCATTCTCCACCACAATAAAGAGCAACTTCAACTCCATAAAATATACAATTTTACAGCTCAAAATTCCAGAAGGACAAAATCATCTTAATCTGGAAATTCATATGTCATACTATCCTAAATAATGAGTTATTTACCTGGAATCTAGCCTATTATAGATAGGGGGCAAAGCATATAAACCTTCCTTTAAACAGATAGACTGCGCTTGTTTTTATAACAAAAGAAAGAGGAGAGATGGAAGCACTTAGATCATTGTTAGGAAGCCGCATCTTATGCGATAGTTATAATTTTCTTTGCTTCTAATGCATTCATCAAGCATTCAGCTGGATTTTCAATCCTTATTTCTGAGGGAAGTTTATCTGTAACTCCTAAAAGTCTAGCCCATGCTCCGCAACCAATTAAGTCAACTCCAATCCTACTAGCAACCTTAAGTAACTCTAAGGGATTGGCAGACAGCTTCCTCTGCTTCAAATTTTCTCAATCTTCTCAGCATAACCTCTTAATTCCTCAGCCCACTCAAATTTTCCTTCAGCCAGTGTTGCTAAAGGTCCTTGAACAAAGAATACTGCAACACGTTTGCCTACCCGCTTGGCTCCCATAGCGAAAATTATACTGCTTATCAATGCATTTTGATGGTCATCCACACAAATAATAAACAAATCATAAAACATCCACCATTCTCCTCAAATAATACTAGTGATGTTCTATTACTAAGTAATTTCATTATTGTTTATTGACGTCAAATAAGACCAATGCTAAGCCAATAAGGTAATCCTATTAAGATTATAAGAAATGCTGACATAAGACTAACAATAAGCCCATAAGTAATCATTTGCTTCTGAGTAAAATACCCTGAAGAATAGAAAACAAGATTTGGAATAGTATTTACTGGAAGAATAAGAGCAATAGGAGTCAAGAAGGCAACAGGTATAGCTATCATCTGTACTGGAAGCATTTGTAATTTCGCCAAAGATATTGACAATGGAATCATAACTGTAGCATACACTGTTGTGGAAGTAAAAATAACATGGATAAACATGCAAACTATGATTACAAGGATCAGAAATAATAATGGAGGCAAACGATGAAGACTAAGAGATTCAAATATACTGTAAGCTACAGGATCTAATGCCTTCCAATAACTAACACTTTTTGCAAGAAGCATGCTCGCTGCAAATAGTGTGATTGAACCCCAAGGCACTTCTCCCGCGAATCCCCTCACTCTAATAACTTCAATCCCAGGTAGGAATAAGAGAAGGGAAAGAGCCAAACTTAAAAGTCCAGAATTTAAGCCATGAATTTTCTCCGTAATCCATAAAGTAAGAGAAATAGAAAATAGAAGGGCAACTAAAATTTCTTTCCGACTAATTACTCCCATTCTCTTTTCCATGTCCCAAATATTCTTCAAGGCTTCAGAAGATTTTTTGACTTCAGGTTTAAACATCCACTTACAAACAAGCCAAGAGAAAATAAGGAGAATTAAAGTAAGAGGTAGAGCCATTCTAAGCCATTCAAACCAGCTTAAGCTAATACCTGCCGCATCTTCAATGTAACTAGCTGAAATAGGATTAGGAACAGTGGCCGTAAGAAAACCAGTTGAACAAATATTGTTTGCAGCCATAGCCATAATCATTACACCAGCGCCATAATTGCTTTTTCCCTTCTCTACTCCAAAGGCTTTTACAAGCCCCATACATATTGGAAGCAATAGAAATGCCTTCGCTGTAGTAGATGGAGATAATGGTGCCACCGCTAAATTTGCAAGAGCAACAGCTAAAATAATTTTAGCTGGATCACCCCCCAGACTAGTTACAATTTTAAGAGCTATTCTTCTAGCTAAACCCGAAACTTCCATTCCTTCTGAAAGAATAAATCCTGAAATAATTATCCAAAGCCCACTTCTTCCATAAGTCAAAAAAAGGGCATTTATAAATTCATTCAAGTTAAAGGAGATTCCAAACAGAGAAAGTAGAAGGATAATGAATATTGATGAGAAGAAATGATATTGAGGATAAAGACTCCAAAGAATCAAGGCAAGTAAGACGACACCGAGAATTTTCCCTTGCATAGCTGAGGTAGCTGCAACCCAGATAAAAATTACAAATGTAAGAATAGTCAAGGTGAGCTTCATTATTTTCTCATTAATAAAACCCAGCTTCCTCCATTCTTTTTCCTCCAATTTCTCGACACTTCCCTTATAAGTTTAACATCAAAGTTAAAAGGCTACTCTAAATAAATATAGGTTAAGCATATAATAACACTAGCTAATTCTAATCTCTAAATTTTTACTAGTTGTTGATTAATAGGAAAGTTTCTCTATAAATAAAATGTTTAATGAATAGAATTAATAAGCACAATTTGTCAATATCTGTTAACGTGGTGAATATGCAAGATATTCACCATCTGCTCATCTTTTTAGTTGCATATGCCTTCTATTTTCTCCTAGCATATAAGATAGACCCTAGATTTTCCCCTAAATATACGAGTCCGCCTTCATTTTATAAGTTGTTGGGTATATCCACAATCGAAACAATAATAATGCTTCTAGTACTTGCAATCCTAAATCTCCCATTGGGAACCAACCTTGCAACAATTTTTGGTCTAAACCGCCTACATATTTCATGCTACCATTTTCTTCTAGGTTTAATCGCTGGCGTCCTACTATTTATCATATATTTCCCCGTGGGCATGTTCATTCCAATAATTCAAAGGAAACTTCTACCTGAATATAAATCTGAAAGAGAAGAGAAAGTTAAAAAGTTAATATTTATCTCACTACCGAAATCGAGAAGAAAAGCTTTTACACTATTACTAATAGCCTCACTAAAAGCTGCAATCTTTGAAGAAATAATCTTCCGCGCCTATCTGCTAGGTTCTCTCCTAACAATAACAAGTCCAGTTATTGCATTAATTGTGCAAACATTCCTCTTCTTCCTTCCCCATCTATATCAAGGAATATTCAATGCAATCTTGCCGTTTATTGGAGGAATAGTATTTGGGTTAATTTACTATTTAACAGGATCATTAACTGTTGTTATAATTTCACATTTCACTGGAGACTTAATAGGATTGATTCTTCAGTCAATAATGATGAAGAAGGGATAATAGATCTCGCTTAGTTATATTTGAATAAATTAAATCTCCTATCATTTACAATTAATGATTGATGTCACTATTAACACTGACTATTAGCTATTTTTCAACTTCCTCTACGTGCTTCTTTCGAGGATAAATGTGATGAGCGCTTCTAGCTAGTAGAGTTATATAAAATACACCGAAAAGACTTAGTATAATCCATCTAGCGCCACTGACAGGTATCACATTGCCTATAATCACAATTACTACTCCTAAAATAAACATAATTATAAGCCAGCCAAGATACTTGCTCCACCCTGTTTCCTCTATCAAATCTAAGATTTCTGAAACAGCAAAAGCCCTTGAAAGATCATTGCTTTTAACCATATAAATTATTCCCATAGCTCCAATGATTAGAAATAGAAAGCCTAGTATAACTGAAAAAGCAACGCCTACAATTCCAATTCCGCTTAACATTAAGTTTATAAAGGCCATTGGTGAAAATAGAGCTCTCCATCCACCAGAAACTAAAGCAAAACTACCCATAAAAATGATTAATGGAATTAAAAGATACAATAAACCTACAATAACGATTTTTAATCCATCTATGAAAGCTGCAACATAATTTTCAATTTTAGGAGGCTTACTCAGAGAGTCTCCTCTTCTAACTATTCTAGCACCATAACCCCAAACAATAAGGTTCACTATGGGTATAAGGTTTAAAACAAACAATATTATCATGTTGCCAACGTCTTCAGTTAGCTTCATCATAAAATTCCAAGACTCACTTAAAATTTCATTTAAATCCATTTCGCCCACAATAAAGTAACTCTAACGAATAGTTAAATAATTATCGTGTAACTAAAGAGTAACGTTGACAGCTCCTCCTAGAACTATTTCACATTTTCTCACAAACTATCACATTTTGTTTAAGTCTTCATTGTTCATAGTTTCTTCTCAATTGTTTCAGGCAATACTAACATCGGTACAATGTAAATTAACCTTAAAATTCCAGCTAAAATCATTGTTTCTTTTAATCCCAACGCACTTCCAAGTACTCCTCCAATATATTGACCGAGGGCTTGAGATAATCCAGTTGCCATATTATATATTGATATTAAAGTTGCTCTCTGTTCCCTATGCATTATAGTGTCAAGTAAATAAATATTTGAAACTGTAGTTAATGCTGACCCACCTACATTTCCAATCAAGCTTAGAATTAATATTTGAAAATAATTTTCTGAAAAACCATAGGCAAAGGTCCAAAAGGAAGAAAATATGGGTGATATAAGCAGTAAAGGTTTTCTTCCAATTCTATCAGCTACAATTCCCCAAATTGGTGATAAAATTGTATTCACTGCACTACCAGTTAAATATAGTATTCCAATTTCAGTTTTGGTTAGATTAAACACCTTTATCTGCATTATCGAGAATAATGGCCATGCCATTGACATAATTCCCCACCATCCAATGCCTACTGCCAAATACCTCTTATACTCTCTTGTCATGGTTAGTTTCCATTTCATTCCCTTTTTCTCTGCAGCTTTCACTCCATTCTTCTTCTCCTTCATTATAATTAGTGGTATTGCAGAGAACACTGCAAACACTAGACATAAAGATGAAAGTAATTCGTATCCATATAGATCTATTATTTGCCCAGCAAGCAACGATGATATCATGCCTCCTAAATTTCCCGCAAAACCCAATGCTCCAAGAAACTTTCCTCTTCCCCTCTTTGTTGTTATGTCACCTATAAGCGCCTGCCAGCAAGTGTATGCTCCAGCCCAAAAAGCCCATGCAAATGATGTAATCAGAATATATTGCATGAATGTTTGAAGCTTAAATGTTATAGAAACCATTAACCCCATAATTAAATATCCAATAGCTGCAAAGTACTTCCGCACATTTCTCCAATCACTCAAAACTCCCCACACTGGCTGAGATATTTGAGTTACAATTGTACTTATTGAGGATGCAATGCCTAACTGATGAGAATTTAAATTCAACACCTCAGCTGCATACACTCCACTATAATACATGTTTATGTTTGTAATTGCATTAGAGAAGAAACTAGTCATCATTGCTGGTATATGCTTCTCCCCTTTACTCTCAGTCATCACTGACTCTCCCTGCAATAACAATATTTAACCACTATAATAGGAGTAAAGCTTATGTTCATTTCGATATAAACATGTTTTCATTCCTGAATAAATAGACTTAAACACCATTTAGAAATGAGATTTAAACTTAGGAATCCAATAATTAAATGTAAATGCTAGGAGGCACTGGTGTTGAATATTATTAAAAATCTCATAAACACCATAATCAATGAATTCTCATATGAAGAAGCATATAATCACATGCTCTTCTTAGTAGAAGAGGTTGGAGAAAGATTAGCTGGTACACCCCAATTGTTAAAGGCTGCTCAATATATTAACGATAAACTAAATTATTTTGGATTGAATTCAAGGATAGATGAATTCTACATTTACAGCAGTTTCCCTGTATTGTCAGAATTAAAAGTTTTAAGTCCAGAACAATGCGTAATTGAAAGTTTCCCAAACTTACACAGTCCATCAACTCTACCAGAAGGAATTGAAGGAGAATTAGTTTATGTAGGTGCAGGTGGAGAAGAAGACTATAAAGACAAAGATGTTAAAGGTAAAATAATTCTAGCAGAACTATCCTATTCCCCGCCAAGACCAGAGAAAGCTAAAATAGCTGAGAAAAAACAAGCAAAAGCACTTATCCTAATGAATTGGGGTCCAGCAGAAAAGAAGGTTATTGGCAGAGGAGCAATAAAATGGGTTTGGGGCAATCCAACACCAGAAGAATGGAAACTTATGCCAAAAATACCATCAATAAACATTTCAAGAGCCGCTGGAGAATACCTGAAAAAGCTTCTCGAAAAATCTAAAGTTAAAGTTTGGATTAGACTAGAAAATATTAGGAAATGGGTTAAGGCTAGACAGCCAACAGCAGAGCTAAAAGGAAAAATTGAGCCAGATAAATTCATTTTAATTGGAGGCCACCTAGAAGCCTGGGGAAAAACAGCCACATGCAATTCATGTGGAAATGCATTAATGCTAGAGTTAGCTAGAGTCCTAGCAAAAAACAGAGACAAGCTTAGAAGAAGCCTAATATTCGCCTTTTGGGATGGA
>JANZKD010000003.1 GCA_025061245.1 Candidatus Culexmicrobium profundum | reverse complement strand
TTCACCTTGCTTCTAAGCTTTTTCATTTTTTACGTCTTATTAATATAGTGCTAAGATTATGGATATTTTTAATGATTTTTATTAATTTATTTCTTCATTTTATTATAGTGGGATTATGCCTATCGTAAGTATTTCTCTTACCTTCATTTTATTGGAGAGACTGGATAGATTTATGAAGGAAATGGGGTATTTAAGCCGTTCAGAAGCAATTAGAGATGCTATTAGAAATTTGTTGTCAGATTATGAGTTGACTAGGATTGAGACCGGAAAGGTGACTGCTACGATAACTGTTGTTTCAAGGCATGAGAGACATGGTGTAGATGAGCAGCTTATGTGTCTTAGACATGAATATGATGAAATTATGTCTGGTAATATGCATATTCACTTGGGGAAGTCCTATTGTTTAGAGATATTTATAACTGAGGATGATATTAAGGAAGTTATAAACTTTATGGGTAAAATTAGAGTATTAAGAGGGGTGAGTCAAGTTAAATACACCATGTTTCCTCTTGCAGTTGATGAGGAGACGAGGGATGATCATTTAGTCTAGTTATACTTTAATGTTAATGATATTTACTTTTATCGCCTTATATCTTTACTTTTGCTTTTCTATCCTATAATAATGTTAACCTGTTTTTCATCAGTTTTATTGTTAAGTAAAAAGACAAAGTTTATACTACTCTATGTTACTACCTTTTATCGGCGTCAAATTACTTAATTTAAATGAATAATGTTAAAGTAGGGTGATGGTGTGTCAAGGATTAATCCCAAATTCCTTAAAGGCACTTTCTTTATGCAAGGCGATGAAGCTTGCGCTGAAGGTGCAATAGTTGCTGGGTGTAGATTATTTGCTGGCTATCCAATCACACCTTCAAGTGAGATTGCCGAGAGAATGGCTAGAAGGCTTCCTGAAGTTGGCGGACTCTTCATACAAATGGAGGATGAACTTGCTTCAATTGCTTTAATGATTGGGGCTTCTTATGCTGGTGTTAAGGCTATGACAGCCACGAGTGGTCCGGGCTTCAGCTTGATGCAAGAGAATATTGGTCTCGCTGTTATGACTGAGACCCCCATTGTAATCGTTAATGTGATGAGGGGTGGTCCAAGTACTGGTCAACCCACTAGGGCTAGTCAGGGGGATGTAATGCAAGCTAAATGGGGTACTCATGGAGATCATGAAATTATAGCCTTAGCCCCCTATTCTGTTCAGGAAATGTTTGATTTAACGATTGAAGCCTTTAATCTTGCTGAGAGGTATAGGGTTCCAGTAATAGTGCTTTCAGATGAGATTATTGGTCATATGCGTGAGAAGGTTGTTTTAAAGCATCCAAGCGAGGTTGAAATAGTTAATAGGAAGAAGCCAAGGCTTCCTCCTGATAAGTATAATCCCTTTGAAGCTGATGATGATCTTGTTCCCCCCATGGCTTGTTTTGGCGAGGGATATAGAATTCATGTTACTGGTCTAACTCATACGGTTAAGGGCTACCCCAAGTCTACAGATCCTTTAGTTCATACAGAGCTTATTAAGAGGCTTTGTGATAAGATTAGATTGAATGCTGATAAAATTATTAGAATTAATGAGTATTATGTTTCGGATGCGGAGGTAATTCTTGTTGCTTACGGTATAGCTGCTAGATCTGCCATTAAAGCTGTCAAGGAAGCTAGATCAGAGGGATATAAAGTTGGTCTAGTTAGGTTAATTACTTTATGGCCTTTCCCCGATAAATACTTCGCTCAGCTATCCACTCAAGTCAAAAAGTTTATAGTGGCTGAAATGAATTATGGTCAGATTGTTGGAGAAGTAAAGAAGCACGTTGGAGGTAAGCCGGTGATTTTTGTACCTAAACTTGGGGGTGATCCTCATTTTCCAGATGAATTACTTGACATCATAAGAGAGGTGTGTAGGAATGCTTAATGAATTAAAGGTTAGCCATTCGGTTGAAGATTTGCTTAGAACAGATAGGCTACCGCACATCTGGTGTCCAGGATGTGGAATTGGCGTAGCCTTAGGCTGTGTTTTGAGGGCAGTAAAGGAATTAGATCTTGATCCTGATAAGCTGGCCTTTGTTTCGGGTATTGGCTGTAGTGGGAGAGCTGCTGGATATGTTCCCTTTGATTCATTTCACACAACTCATGGAAGAGCAATTCCCGTCGCGATGGGTATAAAGGCTGCTAGACCTGATTTAAAGGTCATTGTATTTAGTGGTGATGGTGATTTATTTGCAATTGGTGGAAATCACTTTATCCATGCTGCTAGGAGAAATGTAGACTTACTTGTTATTTGTATCAATAATTTTAATTATGCTATGACGGGTGGTCAAGTGGGCCCAACCACCCCATCTGGATCTTTTACTACAACTTCTCCCTATGGAAATGTTGAACATCCATTCAACCTTGTCTATCTAGCTGCTGCTTCTGGGGCGGTTTATGTTGCTAGATGGACTGTTGTTCATCCATTCCATCTAATAAGATCTATAAAGAAGGGTTTAAGTAAGAAGGGGTTTGCTTTCATTGAAATTATCGCCCCCTGCGTCACTACATATGCTAGATATAATCGTCTTGGAAGTTCATTAGATATAATTCAAAATTTGCGTAAGAATAGTGTTATCAAAAACTTTATTGATCCATCTTTAGCTGAAATTCATGTCGGTGGAGAGATTGTTGTCGGTGAATTTGTAGATATAGAGAAACCTGAATTTATCACAGCGCTTTATAGGTTAATTTATGAAAAAACAGGAGTTAAACTTAAAAATATACTTGAAAGCTTAGAGGAGGTTTCCACTTGCGCTGGGAAGTGAGGATATCTGGTCTGGGTGGTCAAGGAATCATATTGTCGGGATATATTTTAGGTAAAGCAGCTTCAATTTTTGATGGAAAATACGCGGTACAAACTGAATCTTACGGGCCTGAGGCTAGGGGTAGCCGCGCCAAATCTGATGTTATAATATCGACTGAGGAGATAGATTATCCCTATGCTAGCGAACTTGATGTTTTAATTGCTCTTTCCCAAGATGCCTATAATTATTATAAGGGGACAGTTAAGCCTGGTGGCACCATAATTGTTGATGAAGATTTAGTGGAAGTTGATAGTCCCCCCAAAAATGTAAAAATCTTCAAAGTTCCAGCCACGAGGATTGCTTCAGATCTAGGGAGGAAAATTGTTGCAAACGTTGTCATGCTTGGTGCCTTTTCTGCTATAACTAAGATGGTAACTTTTGATGCTCTTAAAAAGGCTGTTTTAGACAGTGTTCCAAGAGGAACTGAAGAATTAAACTTAAAGGCTTTAGAATCCGGTTGGACTTATGGAGCTAAATTAGTTGAGGGGTAGATCTACTTGCAAAAATTCTCGCCAAAAATTGTTAGCTTTCTTTGTAATTGGTGTGGATATGCAGCTGCTGATCTTGCTGGAACAATGAGGCTTAAGTATCCTGTAAATGTTAAAATTGTCCGTGTAATGTGTACAGGTCGTATCGATCCAATGCATATACTTAAAGCCTTTGAATATGGTGCTGATGGGGTTCTGATAATTGGCTGTCATCCCGGAGATTGTCACTATTTAACTGGAAATTATAAAACTGAACGTAAAGTCCTAATGCTGAAATCCCTCTTAAAAGATTTAGGTTTAAATGATGAAAGACTTGAATTTAATTATGCTTCTGCAGGTGAGGGTGAACGTTTCGCTAAGATTGTAACAGACTTTGTGGATAGAATAATTAAACTTGGACCAAGTTTCTTAAAGAGGTGAAATTATTGAATAGTAAATTTAAATTGGCAATTATATCTCTAACTAGTTGTGCTGGATGTGAAAATGCAATTTTAAATGCAAGTCCTGAGATCCTAGACTTTCTAGGTAAAGATATTGAGATCGTTTATGCACCAATAATTATGGACTCTCCTCCACCTAGTAGTGTAGATATAGTCATAGTTACAGGGGCAGTTAGAACCGAGGAGGATGAAAAGAAGCTGGTTGAATGGAGAGATAAGAGTAAAATTTTTGTGTCTTTTGGTTCTTGTTCATGTTTTGGAGGAATTCCTGGATTAGCCAACTTCTTCTCTTCAGACACTCTTCTTAAATATTCATACTTAAAGCAGCTAGGCACCATTAATGTTAATAATTCTCCACCATCAAATGGGATACCGAATCTCACAGATTACATAAAACCATTACGAGATTATGTTAAAGTTGACTTATATGTACCTGGATGCCCCCCTCCAAATACTTTAGTGGTTAATTTGTTCAAATCAATCATAAGTGGTGAGAAATTTACACTGTCTAAGAAAAGTGTATGCGATGAATGTCCATTAAATACTGGCAAAGAAAAGGTAATTTCAAAAATGAGGCGATGGGCTTTCAGTAAGGTTGACAAGGATAAATGCTTTCTTGAACAAGGCTTCATCTGCTTAGGCCCAGCAACTAGAGGTGGTTGTGGGGCTAGATGTATTAAAGCTGGTTATCCATGTAGAGGTTGCATGGGGCCTGCTGAAAATTGTGAGGATCAAGCTGCAAAGATGATTAGTGCAATCTCCTCTGCCACTTCAATTGAGGAAGTGTCTACTGAGGATTTAACGAAATTATTAGACTTAGCAGGGACCTTTTATCGTTTCACTCTTCCATTTTCCATATTTAAGCGGAAAATAAGGAGGGGTTGAAATGTGTGGCAAAACAATTTCCCTAAAGCCTATAACTAGGATTGAAGGGCATGCGAAGGTTTCAATCTTAGTTGACGATGAAAATAATGTTAAAGATGCCCATTTCCATGTATTGGAGTTTAGGGGTTTTGAGCGTTTTCTTTGCGGTAGACCAGTTGAAGAGGCACCTATAATTGTACCGAGAATTTGTGGTTTATGTTCTGTTTCTCATCACTTAGCATCAGTTAAGGCTGTTGATTCAATTTTTGGTTTAGAGGTGGGTGAATGGGCTGAGAAGTTGAGGTTGATTCTTCATCTTGCAGGTTTTATGCATAGTCACTTATTGCACTTTTTCATACTTTATGCACCTGACTTATTACTTCGTGATGTTCCATTTTCAAAGAGGGGTTTCACTGAGCTTATTAAAAGGTATCCTAAACTTGTTAAGCAAGTTTTGAGAATTAGGGGTTTTTCACAGCGTGTAATTGAGGTGCTTGGTGGTTCCTCTGTGCATCCTACAGCTGCAGTTCCAGGTGGATTTGCTAAGCCTATTGATAGGGATGATAGATTAAAGTTGGTTGATTTGGCTGAGGAAACTGCGAAGATATACTTGGAAATTCTGGATTCTATTGAGAATTTATTGCATTCGTATTTAGATGAGGTTTATAATTATCCAACTAATTTTCTGGCATTACATTCTGAGTCTGACTTGGCGTTGTATGATGCTGATTATATTAGGTGTTTATCTAAGGAGGGTGATGTTATTGATGAGTTTAAACCTAATGAGTATTTGCGTCATATAAATGAACGTGTTGTTCCATGGAGTTATGCGAAGGCACCTTTCATATTAAAGCTGGGTTATCCTGAGGGGATTTATAGGGTTGGTCCTCTAGCTAGATTTAATATTGCCAGTAAAATTGATTCTGAGTGGGCGGATTCGCTTTCTAAGTCCTTTAATTTGTATGATAGGCGTCCTCTTTCTGCTTCTAGGTATTATAATGTAGTTAGATTGGTGGAGCTTGCATATTGTATTGATAAGCTTTTAGATTTGCTTAATAATTCATCTATTGAGCGTTCGGAGAGATTGGAGGAGAAGATTCATGTTAGGTTTAATGAGGGTGTAGGTGTTGTTGAGGCGCCTAGGGGTACTCTAATACATCATTACTCTGTAAATGATGAGGGATTGATTACTGGTGCCAATATGGTAGTTGCAACTGTTCAGAATACACCTATAATAGATGAGGAGATTAAGTTGGTGGCTTCCAAGTTTATTGAGAGGGGAGTTATGGGTGAAGATTTGCTTTTTAGTGTTTCTAATTTGATTAGGGATTATGATCCCTGCTTGTCTTGTTCTGTTCATAGCGGGAATTTACCTTTGCAGGTGGAGGTTGTTTCATTGGATGGAAGAATTATTGCTAGGTTACCAGAAGAACTTTAAGCATGTTTCTCTTTCAAGTTTTTGATGAGTAATAAATCTAGTTTGGCTGATGAATTAGCTTTAAGGTATGATTATTCCAGTGATTTAGTTGAATTATTGCTTAACTATTTTGATTATGCTCGTTTAGAGTCCATTTTAGCTAGCTTGAAGTCACCGTCTAAATATTATAGCTTTAGAGTTAATACTTTGAAGATTAGTTCTGAAGCTTTATTGCAGTCTCTTAGGGAGAGGGGTTTTCAAGTTTATTTTCATCCTAAAATTGAGGAGGCACTTTTAGTTGAGGTTGAGGGTCCCTTTGATATTCCGCTTCTCAGTAAAGTTGTGGTTGTGGATAAGTTTGCAGCTGAAAGTGTTATGCAGGGTGCTCAGCTATATGCTCCTGGAGTTTTATCTGCTCATGGTGTTTTTGAGGGTGATGAAGTTTCGATAGTTGATGAGAGGGGTAGGGTTGTTGCTATTGGAGTTGCAGTGATGAATGGTTTAGAGATGGTTGAGAGGGGGAGGGGTTTGGCTGTTAGAGTTTCATTGTCAAGGTATAAGTCTATTTCATTGAGGGAGTTGGATGAGTATTCCTCTGGTTTAATTTATGAGCAGAGTATCCCTGCTATGCTTACATCTTTAATTCTTTCACCTTCTCCAGGTGAGGTTATTGTTGATATGTGTGCTGCTCCTGGTGGTAAGACTTCTCATATGGCTCAATTGATGGGTAATACTGGTAGAATTTATGCCTTTGATAATTCTAAGACTAGAATTGTTAAGCTTGCTGAGAATGTTAATAGGCTTGGGGTTAAGAATGTTGTTGTAATTCACGGTGACTCTCGATATATTAATGTGGATTATCCTAATTTGAAGGCGGATAGGGTTTTGATAGATCCTCCATGTTCAGCTTTGGGTGTGAGGCCTAAATTGTTTGAGAGGAAAAGTAGATTTGATGTTTTTTCATGTATGAATTATCAAAAGCAGTTTTTTAGGGCTGCTGTCGAGGTTTTGAAGCCTGGTGGTGTTATAGTTTATTCTACTTGTACCTTAACCTTTGAGGAGAATGAGTTGATTGTTGACTTTGTGCTTAATAATTATCCCTTAGAGTTGGATGAGCAGCCTATTTATCTGGGTTCTCATGGACTCAAAGTGTCTAAGTGTGGCTTGCTGCAGCGTTTTTATCCTGATGTTCATGGTACGCCTGGATATTTTATTGCTAGATTTGTTAGGATTTAATTTTTCTTTTAAGTTTTGATCCGCAAATTTCGCATGTTGATATTTTTTTGTCGGTGTAGGTTGCACCGCAGGCTGGACAGTATATTATCCATTTTACCTTGTTTTTTATTCCACTTGTTATTACTGGTTTGTAGGGGATTTTCATGTGTGATAGAACGTTTTGTATGGTGAAGTCATCTGTGATGATTATTGGCTGTAATCCCTTTTCCTTTGCGTCTAGGGCTATTGCTATGGTTTCAATGTCTGCTTCAGATAAATATTTTAGGTCGCCTGTTTTTTCTGCATTTTTTCTTGTTTTTTGAATTGATTTTTCACTTGCTTTTGCTATTTTTACTTTTTTAATGCTTATTGCTGTTTCTAGGATTCTTCTTGATTTTTGGTCTTTTACTTCTTTGATGGTTTTTTCGCTTATTAAGTGTTTTTTGCTTGATGATGCTGGGTTGTAGCCATTTATTATTGCTGAGGAGTCTAGGATTAGTATTTCTTTACTTTCTTCTCTACACATTTTTTATTAGTCTCTCCCTTAATTTTTCATAGAAGCTTTTCTTTAATCTTATGAATACTGTTTTTCTATTGCTTTTTTCTATGGTTATTGTTGATTCTAGTGGGGCTTCCTTATAGATTTGTCCATCTGCAACTATTATTGCGTCTGATCCCTTTCTTTTAATTTTTATTGTTATCTTTGATGTTATTGGTATTACTATTGGTTTCTGGTAGATTTTTAGGGGGCATAATGGCACTATGGTTAATACGTCTAGTTCTGGGTCTATTATTGGTCCTCCAGCAGATAATGCGTATGCTGTTGACCCTATTTTTGTTGCTATAATTATTCCGTCAGCTCTGCCGGAGAATATTATTTCCCTATCGTTTTTAATTACTTCTAGGTTTAGTACTTTCACTGGTCTATTTGTTATTATTGTTATTTCGTTTAGTGCATCTGTTACTTCGATGTTGTTTATTTTTGCTTTTATTCTTGTGCATTGTTCAATTTTGAATTTGTCTTTTTGAATCATTTCTATTGCATCTACTATTTCTTTAGGTGTTATTTCTGATAGGAATCCCACGGTTCCTGCATTTATTACTAGTATTGGTGTTTCACTTTTTTCTAGTAGCCGTGTTACTCTTAATACTGTTCCATCACCACCTATAACTGCTATTAAATTGGCTTTCATTTTCTCTATTTTCTCTTTATTGTTTTTCCATTTGATTTTTTCAGCTAATTTTTTCTCGACTATTACTTCTATATTCATTTCCTTTAATTTTTTAATTATTTTTTCAGCTGTTTTTATTGCGTTTTCAGAGTTTATGTTTGCGATTAATCCTATGCTTTTTACATTCATTAACTTCACCGCACTTATCCTATATAGTTAAAGATGTTATTGTAAGCTAAATACTTTTAAGTTATTTTATTTCTAATGATGTTGAGGTGTAGGGTTTGAAGAGACCTGCGGAGGCTGGAAGTTTAAAGCCTGGTTCATTTATAATTCTGAATGGTGAGCCTTGTAGAATTGTTAGTACTGAAAAGTCTAAGCCGGGAAAGCATGGTTCAGCTAAGGTTAGAATAGTTGCGATCGGTATTTTTGATGGTGCTAAGAGAACATTTGTAGGTCCAGCTAGTGCTCAAGTTGAAGTGCCCATGGTTGAGAAGAGGACTGGTCAAGTTATTTCAATTACTCCTCATGGCCTTCAATTAATGGATATGGAAACCTATGAAATGTTTGAACTACCAATGCCGGAGGATGAGGAGATTAAGGGTAAATTGGCTGCTGGAGTTGAAGTTGAGTATTGGAATATTCTTAATAGAAAGAAGATTATGCGAGTGAAATAGGTGTATATGTTTGAGGAGTGAGCGATTGAAGCAAATTGAAGAGGAAGTGGAAATTCTACTTAGGCATTTCATTGAGGATCTAAGTGCTCTTCCAAGATCCAGGGAAACATATTATGACTCTACTTTCACGAATATGGTTAGGAGGGAGCGTACAGTGAGGAGGAGAAGTACCTTTAAACATCTTTTCTTACGTAATGCACCTAAGGTTGATGATGAGGGCTTTATAGTTACTGAAGTTGCGTCTTGGACAAGATCTTCTAGATGATGGTTATGGTGGAGTTTAAAGGTATACTTGATAAGATTAATGCTTTGAGGAGTGGTGAGTTATCTGCTGTAGAGAACTTAGAATTTTTTATTGATCGAATTGAGAAGTTGAATTCTAAGTTGAATGCATTTATTGATTTACGATTTGATGAGTCTAGGCGTCAAGCTGAGATTGTTGATAAACAGTTGAGTCGTGGTGTTGTTGGTAAGCTTTCAGGATTATGTATAGCTGTTAAGGCTAACATTAATGTTAAGGGTTTTATTGTAAGTTGTGCTTCGAAGACGTTGTCTAATTATGTTGCTCCCTATGATGCTGAGGTTATTAGGCGGATTAGACGTGAGCAGGGAATTATTATTGGAATAACTAACATGGATGAGTTTGCATGTGGTACGACTGGTTGTAGAAGTTTTTATGGTCCAACGATTAATCCTAGAGTTGAGGATAGAGTTCCCGGTGGTTCTAGTAGTGGTTCTGCTGTTGCTGTGGCAGCTAATCTCTGTGATTTAGCTTTGGGAAGTGATACTGGTGGTAGTATTAGGGCTCCAGCGTGTTGGTGTGGTATTTTTGGTCTTAAACCTACTTATGGTTTGGTTCCTAGGCATGGGTTAATAGATTTGGCTATGTCTCTTGATCAGATAGGTCCATTTAGTAGGGATGTTTATGGCTTAGCCTTACTTTTAGAGGTTATTGCAGGTTATAATTCTAATGAGGTTACAACACTTAATGTTAGAATGGATGGTATTTCTTCTAGGATTAATGGTGATATTGATGGTTTAACTATAGGTGTTGCAAAGCAGTATGAGAGGCTGTGTGATTCTAAGATATATTCATTGGTGAAGAGTGTTATTGATCGTTTAGAGAGAAGATTTAATGTTAATGTTGTTGAGCTTGATATGCCTAGTATTGAGAAGGCTTTGTCAGCTTATTACATTATTGTAAGTGCTGAGTTTTATAGTGCTACGAGGAGGTTTGATGGTAGAAGGTATGGTTTTAAGATTGAGGATGTCTGTTTGGATGAGGTTTTGAGGAGGATTGTGAGGGGTAGCTTTGTTACTCAGAAGGAGTATCGTGGCCATTATTATGAGAGGGCTTTACAGGTTAGGACTATTGTGAAGAGTGAGTTTTTAAATGCCTTTGAGAAGTGTGATGTGATTGTTGGTCCCACCATGCCTACTTTTCCACCTAAGATTGGTGAGGAGCTTTCACCTTTAGAGGAATATTCACTTGATGTTTTCACTATTCCAGCTAATTTAGCTGGAATTTGTGCTGGAACTATGCCTGTGGGTGATGTAAATGGTATTCCTGTTGGTCTTCAGATTCAAGCTCCCCATTTGCATGAGCTTTTAGTTTTTAATTTTATGAAGGCTGTTGGTGAAGTGATTTGAGATGTCTTCAATTTTAATTAAGAATTGCCGGTGGATAGTTACTCAGGATGAGGAGCGTTCTATTCTGAAGAATTGCTCAGTTTATATTGAGGATGGATTGATTGCTGAGGTTTCCTCTAAGATTCCTGTTGAGGCTGAAAATGTAATTGATGGAAGCAGGATGATTTGTCTTCCAGGGTTAATTAATCTTCATACGCATTCGCCAATGTCATTGCTTAGAGGTTATGCTGACGATCTCCCGTTAATGGAGTGGCTTGAAAATAAGATTTGGCCTGTGGAGCGTAAGTTGTCTCCCTATCATTGTTATTTGGGTGCTTTAGTCTCTTTTATGGAGATGGTTAAGACTGGTACAACCTTTTTTGTTGATATGTATTGGAATCCAATTGAAATAGCTAGAGCTGCAGATGAAATTGGTTTGAAGGGTGTTGTTTCAATTGGTGTTCTAGATGATTTTAAGTCATATTTAAGGGATTTTATGATTCGTGAGGTTGAAAAATTTATTGTTGATGTAAAGAGGTTTTCGCCTAGAGTTATTGGTGCAATTGGTCCTCATGCCCCCTATACTTGCTCTGAGGAATTGCTTTTGAAATGTGTGGATATTGCTGAGAGGGAGGATTGTTTACTTCATATTCATTTAGCAGAGACTAGGAGGGAGCAAGCTTTATTTGAGGAGAAGTTTGGGGTGCGTGAAGTCACATTTCTTTCAAATCTTGGTTTTCTTTCCCCTAAGGTTTTGGCAGCTCATTGTGTTTGGCTTTCGAAGAATGAAGTGAAATTGCTTGGTGAGAGTGGTGTTAGGGTTGCGCATTGTCCTGTTTCTAATATGAAGTTGGCTGTTGGTGGTGTTGCTCCTCTTCCTGAGCTTATAGAGTGTGGTGTCACTGTGGGTTTGGGTACTGATGGTCCTGCTAGTAATAATAGTTTGGATATGTTTGAGACGATGAAGTTTTGTTCTTTGATACATAAGCATCATCGATGGGATCCTACTATGGCTTCTGCACAGCTTGTCTTAGATTTAGCTACGATTAATGGTGCTAAGGCTGTAATGCTTGAAAATGTTTGTGGTAGGATAGCTGAGGGGTTTGCTGCTGATCTTGTATTGCTTAATTCATTTGAAGTTAATCTTCTGCCAAACATTTTTCCGCATAGTATAGTTTCACATTTAGTGTATTCTGCTAGGGGATTTAATGTGTCTCATGTTATTGTTGATGGTGAGCTAATTTATTCTAATGGTAGGTTTACAAGGGTTGATGAAGGAGAGATTTATAGTAGGTTTTTAAGTGAGGTGGAAAAGCTACTTTCCCCTTAATGCTGCTTCTTCTATGATATATTGCCCTGAATATCTGTTCCATATGATTTTGCTTTTAATTATCTCGATTTTCTTTTTGAATATGGGTGCGTCTAGGACGAAGGTTTCGAATTCTCCTCCTTCTCCACATGGGTGTATGCTGTATTTTTCATTTAGTTTTTTCAGCTTCTTTATAGTGTCTTCATTTATTTCGCTTCCTAGCCATTCTTTGCTGAATCCATAGGCGGCGACGCTAACTATTATAACTTTAAATCCTGCGTTTATTACTTCTCTTAGTATTCTTAATGGGTTTTTCTGCCATAGTGGTGCTATCATTTTTAGATTTAATTCTTCACATATTTTGTCAAGTTTATTTTTCTGGTAGTCTGATGCTATTACTCCTGATAGTAGTCCTTCGATTCCCTCTTCTCTAGCTATTGTTTTTAGTGCTTTCTTTAGTTCTTCAATTTCATTTTCTGATTTTACTTCGATTTCCATGTTTCTTATTTCCATGGCTTCTGCTTGGAGTTTTGTCCATTTTATTGCTGGGTAGTGCCATAGTTTTGATTCTTCACTTTCTGGTTTTAGTGTTAATATTATTGGGACTTGCCATGCTTGACTTAGGGCATAGTATATTGCATAGGTTGAATCTTTTCCTCCACTGAACAGTGCTGCTAGCTTCATTTTCACCACACTTTAATTTAAGTATTAGCATTATTTATTAAGGAGTGAGGTTCACGGTAATGTCTATGGCGGCTTCACCTATAATTGGCTTTGAAGTTCATGTTCAAGTTGATTCTAGAGAGAAGCTGTTTTGTAGGTGTCCAACGAATTACCTTGATGTTCCACCTAACACTAATGTTTGTCCTATTTGTACTGGTCAGCCTGGAGCTAAGCCTATGCCTCCAAATATAACTGCAATTAAGGCTGCAGTGGCAATTTCACTTCTTTTAAATTGCAAGGTGAGGGTTGGGGAGCCAATATATTGGCTTAGGAAGCATTATCCTTATCCTGATTTGCCGAAGGGTTATCAGATTATTAGTCAGCCCATTGGTGTTGATGGTCATATTACTTTTAGGTTGAACTCTACTTTCCATGAGGTTAGAATTAGAGAGGTTCATGTTGAGGAGGATGCTGGTAGATGGGATCCAAGGTCTGGGCGGGTTGACTATAATCGTTGCGGTGTTCCTTTAATTGAAATTGTTACCTTTCCTGATATTCGTTCTCCAGATGAGGCTAGAGCTTTTGCAGATGTGCTTATGCGTGTTTTAAGGTATTCTGGATGTGTTAGGCTTGAGGGGACGAGGTTTGATACAAACATCTCTGTTAAGGGCGGTTCTAGGGTGGAGATTAAGAATATAAATTCAATTAAGGGTGTTTATCGGGCTCTAATATTTGAGATTTCAAGGCAGAAGAACTTAATTTCTAAGGGTTTGACTGTTAAGCGTGAGACAAGACATTTTGATGAAGAGACTATGTCGACTATTTCTATGAGGATTAAGGAGACTGTGGAGGATTACCGTTATATTCCAGATCCAGATCTCTATCCCTTTACTATTAGTAGGTCTCTGTACGTTAGGGTGAAGAGTTCTCTACCTGAGTCTCCGTATATGCGTTTAAATCGCTTTATTGAGGAATATAATCTCAGTTATGATGATGCTTATGTTTTGACTAGTGAGAAGGAGTTGGCTGATTTCTTTGAAGAAGTAGTTAGGCATGTTCCAGTTCAAGTGGCTGTGAATTGGGTTAGACATGAGGTTAAACGCGAGCTTAACTATAGGGATTTGCCTGCTTCTAAACTTCCAATAACTCCTTCTGATTTAGTAAAGCTTATTAAATTGGTTTCCTCTGGAAGTATAACTATTCCAGTTGCCAAGAAGGTTTTGGGATTAATGTTTGATGAGCATGCTGATCCTGAATTTTTAATTAAGAAGTATGGACTTGAGAGACATGAGGATATTGACCTTGTGTTATCTGAGGTTCGAAAGGCTATTGAAATGTATCCTCAAGCTGTTAAGGATTATAAGTCTGGGAATAGGAAGGCGATATTCTATCTTTTAGGAAAGGTTAAGTTTGCCTTGAAGGGTAGAGTTGATCCTCAGTTGATTTTGAGGTTGTTGGAGAGGGAGTTGGAGGGATAATTGTATGGTTCTTGAGCGTTTAAGTTCAGCTATAAATTCAGCTATTAAGCGGGTTATGCGTGCCCCGCTAGTTGATGAGAGAGTTGTGAGGGAGCTTATTAGAGACATTCAGCGTGCTTTGCTTCAAGCTGACGTTAATGTTAAGCTTGTTTTTGATTTGTCGAAGAAGATTGAGGAGCGTGTTTTGAAGGAGAAGCTTCCGCCAGGGATAACTAGGAGAGAGCTTTTATTGAAGGTTGTCTATGAGGAGCTAGTTAATTTATTGGGTGGTGAGACTACTCCTAGTGTTTTGCCTAGTGGTAAGAAGCCATATATCTTAATGCTGGTTGGCATTCAAGGTTCCGGTAAGACTACATCAGTGGCTAAGTTGGCTTTATTTTATAAGAGGAAGAGGTTTAAGGTTGGTGTTGTTTGTGCTGATAACTTTAGACCTGGTGCTTTCGCCCAGTTAAGGCAGCTTGGAGAATTGATTGGTGTTCCAGTGTATGGTAGGGAGAGGGCTGAAAGCTCTATAGCTCTTGCTGTGGAGGGTGTTAGGAAGTTTGCTTCTGAGGGTTATGACATTATAATTGTTGATACTGCTGGTAGACATAAGGAGGAGAAGGGTTTAATTGATGAAATGAAGCAGATTGCTGAGGCAATAAAGCCTGATGAAATTATGTTGATTGTTGATGGAACTATTGGTCAGCAGGCCTTTGTGCAGGCTAAGGCTTTTCATGAAGCAACTAGAATTGGCTCTATTTTTATAACTAAGCTGGATGGCTCCGCTAGGGGTGGAGGTGCAATTTCAGCTGTAGCTGCCACTGGAGCGCCGATTAAGTTTATTGGTGTTGGAGAGAAGGTTGATGAAATTGAGGTTTTCTCTCCACCTAAATTTGTCAGTCGACTTTTAGGTATGGGTGACTTGGAGGCATTGGTTGAGAAGGTTAAGGCTGCAGAGGCCATGCCTAGGAAGGAGGTTGCTGAACGCTTTATTTCTGGTAGATTTACTTTGATGGATTTATTGGAGCAGTTTCAGTCTATTAGGAAGATGGGTCCTTTAAGTAAGATATTGAAGTTGATTCCTGGTTTCAGTTTTTCTTTGCCGGAGGGTTTTGAGGAGGTTACTGAGGATAAGATTAAGCGTTATATAGCTATTATGCAGTCAATGACTGAGGAGGAGTTGCTTAAGCCTGAAATTATTAATCGATCTAGAATGAAGAGGATTGCTATTGGTTCTGGTACTGCTGTAAGGGATGTTAGGGAGCTTTTAAATCAATATCGTGCAATGAAGAAGATGCTTAGACAGTTTAAGAGGAAGGCTAGACGCTTCCCATTTAAAGGGGATTTCAGGAGGCTTTAGCATCAGAACTTTTATATTGAAATTTCAATTTCCAGCTGATTATGCTGTGAGGCATTTTTCTTCATTAATTACTAGTAGTGTTTCTGCTTCACTGCTTGTTTCTCATGGTTTAAGGCTTGATGTCAATTTAATTTTGCTGTTTGATGATAATGTTTACGTAAGATTTGAGCCTAGGCGGTTAAGATATATTCGTCCTGATGAGCAGTCTACTTATGGTGTTGTTAGAAAGGCTGTTCGAGGTGCTTTGAGTTTAGCTTCATCGTCTAGTAAGGAGTTTTCTCCTGGAGTTTTTGGCGGTAGGGCGAGTTTTTCATATTTCTTGAAGAGGAGGGGGCAGATATACTATTCTTTTATGAGGGGTGTGAGGTTGGATTCAATGGAGGTAGATAGGAATCCAACCTTGGTTATTTGTTATCCCAATTATAGGGATGATGATTTATCTTTACTTTCAAGTTTTAAGGCTAAGCCTATTAGAATAAGCTTTACCTATAATTATCCACCAAGTTTAATAGTTATATTCCAAAATCATTGTGATAGACTTTTCTATAGGGGTGGAGTACATTGAACTTCAATGTAGACATATTGGAGACTTCGCTTAGAATATTGGAGAAGTATTGTTTGTGTGATCATTGTTTAGGGAGGCAGTTTGCATTATTGGCTAGAGGTACAGATAATTCTACTCGTGGTTTTTCTATAAAGCTTCTTCTCGCAATGATTGCTTCTAAATTGATAAAGGAGAATTGTGAGGAGCGTGGAGTTTATATTTTGAGGATTTTAGCTGAAAATGGGAAGTTTTCTCTTGCAAGTGAAATTCTTTCTAGGATGGGTGTGGAGATATCTAAAGGGAAGCCTTGTTATATTTGTAATGATATTCTGCTTAACTTGGATACATATGCTGATAGGATTGTTTCATTGATTTCTCAGTATGAATTTTCAAGTTTCCTTGTAGGTTCTAGGATTCCTGGGGAGATTGCTGAGAGGGAGGATTCATTGAGGTCTGAATTTGGTTTAACTTATGGTGAGTCTTTTAAGTCTGAATTTAATAGGGAGTTGGGTAAGCTTCTTCAAAGTAGAATTGGGAGGGAGGTTGATTTTTCTTCTCCTGATCTAGTTGTGATTGTGGATTTCTTGAGTGATAATATTGAGGTTCATCCTAGTCCCTTGTTTATTTATGGTAGGTATAGGAAGTTGGTGAGAGGTATCCCTCAATGCACTTGGATTTGTAGTAGTTGTCGTGGTGTTGGTTGCGAGCAGTGTAATTATACTGGTAGGAAGTATCCTACTTCTATTGAGGAGCTCATTGCTATTCCTGTTCTTAAATTCACTTTGGGTAAGGATGTAGTTTTTCATGGTGCTGGTAGGGAGGATGTTGATGCACGGATGCTTGGTACTGGTAGGCCTTTCATAGTTGAAGTTAAGGAGCCTAAGAAGAGGTTTATTGATTTGAAGAAATTGGAGGAGGAGATTAATCGCTGGGCTGATGGGAAGATTGAGGTTTCTGATTTGAGGTTTTCAAGTAGAAGTGAGGTTAAGCGTTTAAAGGTTCTTTCTTCTATCACTCAGAAGACATATAGGGTTTTAGTTAGGTTTGAGGGTGAAGTTACTGAGGATGATTTGAGGAGGGTTGAGGAGTTTTTTGTTGGTAGAGAGGTTAGACAGAGAACTCCATTGAGGGTTATTAAGAGGCGTGCTGATAAGGTTAGAGTTAAAACTGTTTATTTTATTAAGGCTAAAATTGTGTCTTCTAATCTTGCTGAAATGACTATAAAGTGTCAGGGGGGCTTGTATATTAAGGAGCTTGTTAGTGGTGATAATGGTAGGACTTTTCCTAGTATAGCTGAGGTTGTAGGTGTGCCTGCAGAATGTGTCGAGCTTGATGTTATTGATGTTTCTGATGTTGTTTGATGTGGGAAGTATTTATTAGTTGGACTTTTCCTATACGTTAGCGATTATATTATCTATGTATTGGTGAGCTGTCATGGTGAAGCATTCGCGTGGGTATAGGAGTAGAACTAGGAAGTTGTTGAGGAAGAAGCCTAGGGAGAGGGGGCTTTTTCCATTAGGTAGATTGCTTCACAAATATGAGGTTGGAGATAAGGTTACAATTATTATTGACCCTAGTGTTCATAGGGGTATGCCTCATAGGCGTTTTCATGGGAAGATTGGTGTTGTTACTGGGGTGAGGGGTAGGTCTTATATTGTTGAAGTGATGCTTGGGAATAAGAAGAAAATTTTAATTGTTAGACCTGAACACTTACGGCCTTTTCCTGTTAGCTCTAAATGAGGTGGGGGTGTTATGCCTAAAAGGCTTATTGAGAGGAAGGAGATTCCAGTTTCAAGGGTTAAGAATTTTCTTGAGGAGCTTAAGTCTCACGCTGAGCTTGCTCCTATACAACGTGTCACTTTAGATTATGCTTCTAAGCTTGTCAGACTTCCTAGTGAAGCGGCTGAGAATCTTGTTGAAGAGTTGATGGAAAAGTTTAATTTGTCTCGTTTAACTGCTGTTCAAATAGTTAATATTCTTCCTAGACATATTGAGGAGTTAAGGCCTCTATTGATTATTGAGGGGAGAGTGTTTTTAACTTCAGAGCTTGAAAAGATTCTCGATGTAATTGATAAATACATTAAAGAGATTAGTGAATAAATAACTATTTGGAGGGGTTAATTTATTGAGTTTTCTTCCCTTACGGAGAGATAAGAGTAGGGAGCAGTATGAGGAGTATGCATATATTCTCGATTATCTTCCACATGGTCATCCTTTAGAGTCTACTCCTATTTTTAAGCGTGAGCCTATTGCACAGGCCATTGGAGAGGTTTATTTTACATTATTAGAGGTTGTCCCTAAGCCTGGTGTCTTTCTTATCCCTGGCGAGCGGGTTTTCATTGGTAGGGGTGAGCGAGATAAAATTGCACGTGTTCGTAAGAGAATTTCCTATAATGATTTAACTATTGCGGCAAGGGATGAATTACCTGCTATAGTGGAGAAAATTGTTTCGAAGTATGAGAGTAGATTTGTGGAGTTCTTTAATACTTCTTCTTCGATTACTACTAGGCTGCATTCTCTTCAGCTTTTGCCTGGGATTGGTAGAAAGCTTTTATGGATAATACTTGATGAGCGTAAGAAAAAGCCCTTTGAAAGCTTTGATGATATTAGGAAGAGAACTAAGATCCCTGATCCTAAAAAATTGATTGTTAAGAGAATTCTTATGGAGTTGGGTGGGGAAGATAAATATAGGCTTTTTGTTAAGTGAGTTATCGGTTATGAGTTACTTTAGTAGTGATTTGTTAAGTGAAACTAAGCGTCTTCTAAAGCTTTTTAATATAAAGCCTAAGAAGTCTTTAAGTCAGAGTTTTGTTGTTTCTATTAATTTGATTCGAGATATCATTGATTTATCAGCAATTTCACCTAGTGATGTTGTTTTAGAGATTGGTGCAGGTTTAGGCACACTTACTCAGTTTTTAGCAGAGAGGGCTGGTAAGGTTATTGCAATTGAAGTTGATTCTCGCTTGTTAAAGGTTTTAAGGTGGGTTTTGAGGGATTATGATAACGTTGATTTGATTCATGGTGATGTGCTTAAAATTGATTTTCCCTTAGTTGATAAGGTTGTTTCAAATCTTCCCTTCAAGATTTCTTCTCCAATAACTTTTAAGTTGATTGAGGAGCCTAAGTTTAATTTTGCTGTCTTGACTTATCAACGTGAATTTGCAGATCGTTTGGTTGCTGAGCCCGGTACTTCTCAGTATGGTAGATTGACTGTTGCAGCTAGTTTGTTTGCTAGGGTTGAGCTTGTTAGATATGCTTCTAGATTTTGTTTTTATCCTCCTCCTAGTGTTGATGTGGCGGTGGTGAAGATTTATCCTAAAATGAAGAGTTTGAGTGATGATGAACGTTTTCTTCTTGAACTTTTGAGATATCTTTTTTCTCAGAGGAATAGGAAGCTGCGTTCTCCACTACTGCATTACTTGGTTAAAGTTAGGAATCTGAGTAAAGGTCGAAGTATGCGTATCCTCAGTAATATTCCTTATTTGGAGGATAGAGTTAGGGATTTGTCTCCTAATCAGTTTTTAGAGGTTGCGAAAATAGTTAGGAGGGAGTTAATGTAAGTTGAAGGAGTTATCATTTAATGGGAAGATTTTCATAGTTTTTGACTCTGTCTATGAACCTTCTGATGATAGCTTTATGGCTGCATATGTAATTTTAAGTGATTGTTCTGGTGAATTTGATCTGAGTGTTGATGTTGGTTCTGGCTGTGGATTATTATCTGTTCTTTTAGCTGAAAGGTCTAAGTTTACTGTTGCAGTGGATGTAAGCTTGGAGGCGGCTAGAAATACTAAGCTGAATGCTAAGCGGAATAATGTGTGGTATAAGATGTCGGTTATAGTTGGTGACTTATTGGAGGTTTTTAAGCGTAAACCTATTTTTGATTGTATGGTTTTTAATCCACCATATTTGCCTGAGAGTGAAGGTGATGTTTTTATTCCCTATAAAGTTAGGATTGCTTGGTCTGGGGGGAGGGATGGGAGAGCGTTAATTGATCGTTTTTTAAAGATTTTTTCTATGTTTTTAAGGTTTGGTGGTGTTGTTTATCTAGTTCAATCTTCTCTTTCAGATTTAAGTAAGACATTGTTTCTTCTCTCTTCCTTAGGTTTTAGGGTTGAAGTTTTGGATGAAAAGCACTTCTTTTATGAAACTCTCTATTTGATTAAGGTGGTGAAGTGAGTATGGATGACCATGTTTGTGTAGTTTTAGTTGAGCCTGAGTTTTCCGGTAACATTGGCTTTATAGCACGTGTTATGATGAATTTTGGTTTTAAGAATCTTATACTTGTTAATCCAAAGGCTAGTTTGGATGATACCGCCCATATTTTTGCTTCTCATGCTGGCAGTGTCTTGGATGAGGCTAGAATTATCTCTTCATTAGATGAACTTGTTTCTGAATTTGATTTTATTGTTGGAACTACAAGTAAAGTTGGTAGTGATTATAATGTTTTGAGAATTCCTATTACTCCTAGACGATTGGCTGAGTTTCTTGTTGATGTTGAGGGTAAAATTGCCATAATGTTTGGTAGGGAGAGCATTGGGTTAACTAATAAAGAGTTAGCGTTGTGTGATGTAATTGTCTCTATTCCTTCCAGTGATGTCTATCCTGTTTTAAATGTTTCTCATGCTGTTGCTATTATTCTATATGAGCTTTTCACTTATGGTTTGAAGAGGAGGGGGAAGACTTTGAAGTTTAGGGAGGCTTCGAGGGTTGAGAAGGAAATTTTGCTTAGATATTTTGACCGAATTTTAGAGGCGGTGGATTATCCAGATTATAAGAGGAGGATTGCTCAGACAATTTTTAGACATGTTATTGGCCGTAGCTTTATTTCTGGCAGGGAGGCTCATACTTTGATGGGTGTGTTTAGAAGTGTATTGGTTAAGTTGGGTTTTTCACTTTGATAATGGTGTTCGTGTAACTTCTAGCCTCTGATCCGTTGGATATTCCTCGATTATGAATATATTTAGGATTTTATTAAGTTTCTTATCTTTAGCGATTTTTACTGCTGTTTCTATTGAGGTTTCAATTCTTCTTTTACTTTTATTTATTATGATTTCTTCTTCAGATAACTTATATTTATTTAATATTTTATTGTATACGTCATTTAGGCTGATTTTCTCCTTTACTTCTATTATTCCCTTGATTATTAGTCCTTCGTCGGTTATTTTTTCATGTTTTAGGGCTATTTGGAGTGCTCTTCTTTTTAGTCTATTCTTTAATTGAACTTGGTCTTTGAGTCTGCTTGGACAGTAGTGTACGTTTAGGTTTGTGTTTTTTGCTGCCCATTCTAGTATTCTTATTGCTTCTTCCTCGCTTCCTTCAACTGCAGTTATGCTTCCATCCTTTAGTTTTAGACCTCTCATCTTTAGGTTGAGGGCGTTGGTGGATGAGAATTCAAGTTCATTGATGTTTATGAAGTCTGCTTTTAGTTTTTCTAGTTTTTTGAGCATTCTTTTTATTTCTTCTTCCCTTCCCGGTATGGCTGGTATTTCTATTCCTGTTGTTAATTTAGCTTTTTTACCGATGGCTACTTTGTATATGTCTCTGGTTCTTATTGGATGTATTCTTAATTCGTCTAATCCTGCTTTCTTCATTTTTATTGCTTTTTCTCTTGTTAGGTGAATTGCATTTGTGTATAGGTGTATGTGGTGTTCTTCTCCAAATTCGTTTTTTAGGAGTTTTATTGCTTTAATTGTTCTTGGTAGCACTATTAATGGGTCTCCTCCTGTTATCCCTGTTCCTTCAGCTTTCATTATTTTTGCTTCCTCTATTGCTTCTTCTATTTTGGTTATTTTTCTTTCATTGGCGTAGATTACATCTTTCCATCTTCTTTTCTCGCTTAAGGGGCAGTAGAAGCATTTTGCTGTACATAGTCCTGTGATGAATAATACCATTTTTTTGCCATCAATGCATAGTTGACATCCTGTGGGAAGTTTTCCTACTACTAGTGATTTTCCTTTTGTTTCCCAGATTTCTCTTTCCATCTCTTTTTGAAATTTAATTTTATGCTTAAAAGTGTTTCTTATTTTAGTAGGATTTCAGATATTAATGCTATTATTGATCCTCCAATGATTAGTTTTCTTCCAAAGTATCTCTGTATTCCTGAGGCCCATAATATTACTCCTAGTATTATCATGGATGAGTATGATGTTCTTGCGATTATTAGAGTGGTTGTTGTTATTGTTGAAATTAGCCATGATACATTTCTTTCTATTGCCTTTATCCAGTTGAGTATCATTTCCCTAAATTTTTCCTCTAGACTTTGATTGTATATTATAGCCAGTAATGTATGTTTCATTATCCCTTCATATAACCGGGAATATGGATATTTAAAGCCTCATCCTTCTTCTTATGGCTGGATTTTGATCTACTAGTTTCTTTAAGACTTCTTCGAAGCTTTCATTTTTAGTTAAGATTCTTTTCAAGTATACTCCTGTTCTTCCTATTTCATCTCTTCTAGTTAGTACTCTTACTCTTTCATTGACTATGTCGATTGACACTTTAAGCTGTCTTGCAACTTCAGCTTCTCTTCCAATTACGGGTGTTTCGAGGTGTCCTTTTTCTGTTGGGATTATTAGCATTAATCTTTTGTCTACTCCTGGCACTCTTTTGTTTTCTAATAGTTCATCTAATGTTAATTCTCCTCCAAACTTGTAGAATTCTCTTTCAAGTTTTCGAAGCTCCATTAGAGGGAATGTTATTGTTGTATTTTCATCTATTTGTATATGTGCTTTTACTACGTGTTTTGGTGTTGCTTGAACTAGCATTCTTTGCTGAGGAATTATTCCTGCTTGTTCTAGTGCTGTTTCAATTTTGAAGGATGGAACCTGGTATGGTATTACGATGTCTATGTCACTACTTGGTTTGATGTCTCCTCTAGCTATGCTTCCATGGATTATGGGTGTTAATCCTCTTGCTTTTAATATTTGCATGATTTTTATGGCTTTGCTTCTCAGCTTTTCTAGTAATTTCCAGTGGTTGTTGCTGTATATTACTTCCTTTATGTCTCCTGTTTTTATTGGCTTTATTTTTCGCATACCAAATTCATTTATTTAAGTGTAAATGTTAAAGGTTTAGGTGCGATATGTAATTGATGTGGAGGGTTGAAGGCTGTCTCCCTTACTAGTATTCATTATTGTTATTGCTGTTTTCTGGTCTATTATAACTATTTTGCATTACTTGCTTAAATTGGAGAAGTATGGTGTAGAGCTTAAACCTTACTTGGCAGTTTTTTGGAGGACTAAGCGGTTTAACCGCTTTATTGATAGAATTGCCTTTAAGTATTTTAGGTTTTGGAAGATTTTCTTTACGGTTGGTGTTTTTCTAGCTATTGGTGAGCTTCTTTTCACTTTGAAGTTTTTTGCTTCCAATTTGATGGCTTCATATTATGGTGGTAATGCACAGCTGGTTTTACCTTTAATTCCAGGTGTCACTATTTCCTTTTCCTCTTTGCCCTACTTTGTAATTTCAGTTGTTGTTGTTTTTTGTTTACATGAATTTGCCCATGGGATTGCTGCTAGAGTTGAGGGTATTAGGTTGAAGAGTATTGGAATGATGTTTGTTGTCTTGATTTTTGGTGGTTTTGCTGAGCTTGTTGATGAGGATATTAGTCGAGCTAAAATTACATCTAAGTTGAGGTTGTTGGCTGCTGGTTCAATGGCCAATTTGCTTTGCGGTATCATTATAACCGTCTTTATTATCAATTTTTCCTTAGTGATTAGTCCTCTTTTTAGTGGACCTGAGGGTGTTTTAATAGTTAGTATTGTTGATGGTTCTCCTGCTGATAGGGCTGGTATTGTGGTTGGTGATGTTATTTTGTCCATTAATGGTTCTAGGATCACTGATACCTATAGTTTTGTAAAGTATATGTATAGTGCTCCTGCTAATAGTACTTTGGTGCTTTCACTTTTGAGGGGAAATATTATTGTTCATAGTTCTTTTCATCCATTAAATTCATCTATTGCTTTTCTTGGTGTTAGGAGTTTTAATTATTATGCACCTAGGTTTTTGACGGCTATTTTAACGCCCATGTCTGCTTGGCATATTTATAATGTTTTCACCTGGCTTGAGCTTCTATCTGTTAGTGCTGCTTTGATAAATATGCTTCCAATACCCTTCTTTGATGGTGGTGGATTTTTTGAGGCATTGTTTCAGTTTCCCATTTTTAAGAGGCGAACTGTTTATTTTCTTAATAGGAAGATGACTGTTGGGGAGGCCTTACTTAATATTATTCGCTTAACATCTATTATGCTTCTATTTGCAAATATTTCTCAATCCTTCATTTTAGGTGGCTTTAGAATGCCGTGATGGTGGTGTTGATGTGAAGTGTAGTTTATGTGGTGCTCCAGCTGTTTTTGAGCGTAAATTTTCAGGGATTAAGCTTTGCCGTAGATGTTTTATGAGGTCTATTGAGGATAAGGTTAGATGGACTATTGGTAAGTATAAGCTTTTGGAGAGGGATGATTATACTCTTCTAGCTGTCTCTGGTGGTAAAGATAGTGTTGTGATGATGCATATAATGGCTAAGATTGAAAGTGATTTTCCTGAGGCTTCTCTTATTGCTGTGACTATTGATGAGGGTATACCTGGTTATAGGGAGGTTGGATTTAAAATTGCAAGTAAGAATGCAAAGCTTCTCAACATTCCTCATAGAGTTTTTTCCTTTAAGGATTTTTATGGGTATTCTTTGAAGGAGATTGTTGAGATTGCTGAGAGGAAGGGTATTCCCTATCATGCATGTACTTATTGTGGTGTTTTGAGGAGGAAGATTTTGAATGTTAAGGCTAAGGAGCTTGGAGTCACTAAGATTGCTACTGCCCATAACTTGGATGATGAAGTTCAAACCATATTTATGAATATTGTTAGGGGTGATGTTAATAGGATGATTAGAGTTCTGTCCTTAGAGTCTATTAAGCATCCTGGATTCGTTCCTAGAATTAAACCTATGAGATTGATACCTGAAGCTGAAATAGCATTGTATGCATATTTTAAGGGAATTGATTTCTATACTGTTGATTGCCCCTATTCTCAAACTTCCCTTAGAAATGAATTCCGCGTTTTCATAAATGAGTTTGAAAAGAAGCATCCTGGAATGAAGTTCTCAGTTATTTCCTTCTTTGAGAAGATTTCAAATCTTTTGTTAAATTCTATGCCTCCTCTTCAATTGAAAGAGTGTAAGTATTGTGGTGAGCCTTCAGTTAAAGATGTATGTAGAGCATGTGAACTACTAGAGGAGCTTGGTCTGTTAGATTTCTAAATAAACATGTTCAAGTAACGGGGCGGCGGCATGCTGATGCTGGACACCCCTCCTGACCACAGATCACCCAATGTCGGTCTAAGCCCCGCACCCCCATGAACGCCGCCGTCCAGGCTTAGGGCCGCTCCATTCCTGGCCTAACCCGATTCGCCTGGCAAGGATGATTCAACCCTCCCTCCGGAGGGTCTATCATCCTCCGGCGACCCCATGGGACGAGGCTTCATCGCCGAGCCATTGGGGTCTGTGATCATTCAAGGTGCCTCGCATCAGCGTTCGGCCCGCCATATCGACCGTTTGCGGTGCAGGGCTTTTCCCTGCAAGGGGAGGCCGAGCCCCCCACCTAGCCGCCGCCCCATGGTTTTCTTCGATAGGTAGGGTTTAAATGTTACGCCTTAAGGATAAAAGTCTACTTTGTTTATCAGAATTGTACGCCGGGGGCGGGATTCGAACCCGCGCGGCCTTTCGGCCATCGGCTTTCTGCATCTTGTATAGCAAGCCGACGCCCTAACCAGGCTAGGCTACCCCGGCTACTTTTGGATTACTCCGATACATTTTTATTTACTCTTCCTAAAAAACATTAGCTCACACTTTTCGCATACTTCTTCTTTGCTCCAGCTATTAAAGTGTCGAGCTTTTGTTTTGTCGGGATGAGAGGGGTCTTCTGCTCCAATTAATACTTCAGACACCTTAAGTGAAGTTGAGGAACTATGTAGCTCTTTAACCCTTGATGCAGCTGCTTCATTTGAAACCGAGTTAGCAGCACGGCGCTTGGAGCGGTTCAGAACATCTCATCCTGATGTAGCTTCATGGGATGAGGATTGACGGAGAGATCATTGAAATTCATTTTCAACGGCATCGTTTTCTTAGTAAATTGTTTCTTTTTCGTTTCCTAGCGTGAATTGGATGTTTTCTTTCTTCTTATTGCTATAAAGATTATCACTACTGATACGGCTATTATCAATAGACCTCCCATCATGGTGTAGATGGCGATTGTCGTATCAGCATTTTCAGCAACTTTCTCGGTCTTTTCCACAACTTCAAATGACATAGTTTCGCTTGTTGCTCCCTCAAATTCTTTGTTGCCTTTCCAGCTTGCGGAGATCGACCAAGCACCAGCCGCATCTGGCGTGTATGTGTCATTAAAGGAACCGTCTTCGGTGGAGGTCACGGTTCTCTCCACCTTGGTATCTCCTTTACTGTAGGTTAATACCACGGGGACTCCTGGAACTTGAGGCGAGATAGAGCCTGATACGGTGATCGTTTCACCCATGTGAATTGTGGTTGCGGAGAGTGTAATGGATATTGTTGATGTTGATACAACTGGGTATTTTGCATCTTGCACCCATGAGGTGATACCGCCTTGCATGTTGTATATCTTGGTGAATCCATTATTGACAAGTAATTGACTTGCGAGTGTGCTTTCTAAGCCTCTGTCACTATAGACGACTATATCCATGCTCTCATTGAGTTCTCCAAGTCTTTGTTGTAGCTCTTGTCGTGGAATGTTAATCGCGCCCTCTATGTGACCTTGATCAAACTCGTTGGCAGGTCTGACATCAAGTATTAAGATGTTAGGGTTTGATTCTATAAGCTGCTTGGTTTCGAACGCATCGATCGTCCTGAATCGTGGAGGCGTTAGATATTCTACCTCTTCCGGAGTTGGTATGTCAGGAAATACGTTAACAGAGTAAGACGGCTCCAACTGCTGCTGTGAGATGAGTAGCAGTTTAATTCCGTTTGCTACGATACTCAGAGGGACTTCAAGTAATGACTGCCTTGATTTGAACCATTCTAAGGTCAGGTCTTCGTCCAGGGAGTGAACCCAGTATTCTCCCTCTGGGAGGTTGAAGCTATCCAAGTCCAGGGTATAGTTGACATCTATGGTCTGCGGATAGAAGTTTGCGATTCCGGCTAAAATGACTCCTTCATCTATCTTCGACTGTGTAATGATCATATTTTCTGTCTGAATTGTAGCTATGGAAGCGTTGAGATGAAGATAGTTCCTAGCAAATGCCCTTGTAACATTTCTATAAAGGAACCTGATGTACTTCCACTCAGGGAGAAATGCCTCCACAACATCCTCAATATCAGGTTCGCCGAGTATAGGATAGGTAGAAGGTATTCCCCAGTACAAGATTGAACCTTCATGGGGATTGGAGGAATTATGATAAAGTACGAGGGGACAATCTTCTAACGGGGTTAGTCTGCCATCTTCGTCGATCAGATAGAATTCTCCTATTGGATGATGGTTTTTAGTTAGGGTGTTCTTTGCGATTGCCAGCACACTAGTTTTCACATTGCATTGGAGATTTAGACCTAATGGATTAGGTATAGTGATGTCGAGTTTAATGTTGCCCCCAATGTGTTTCTGAGTAACTCCCTCTTCTATCAGAAACTTACTCGTCCTAGTAGCGTTATCGTAGAAATTTCTCTGATCCCAGCCGAAGCCGCCAAGCAGAATGAGGTTGCCGCCTGATTTCACATATTCGTTCAGTTTCTCGACAACTTCGTTGTAATATCGGTCTTCGTTCACAATGATCAATTTGTACTGAGAAAGATTCATCTCTTTCTTAGCAAAGGTCCTCTGATTGACGGTATCCCACTCGTTGAATAGTCCTAGATCTGCAGACAGTCCAACTTGGAAAGACATCATTTGGTCGCGAATTATCAGGACTTGTGGCCTTGGCTTCATTGGAGGCAGCTTAGAAAACTCACGGTTCAATCTGTTTATGTATATGTAGAGCCTTCTCGCAAATGTGTCATCACGCTCCCACACTTGTCCGTATAAGTGATGCCATACGAACCAGCCAATCGAGTCAACCCCTGCTAGATAAGCAACCCAGGCATTTCGCCTCATGTGTTCAAACCCGCCTTCTTCTTTCTGCTCCGTTGGGAATGGCTCGACGCCCCATAAATGGAGATGATACTCTTTGTCGGGGAATGTAGACTTGACATTTCTGACAAATTCGTAAAGCCAGAAGGGATTGTCGTACACTTCGTAGAAGTATAGGTCTCCCATGTATGCGTCAGCCTTCAGATCGTTAACATCGATCCCACTTACATAGACAGGAGGGGCACCGGGCCATAGCCCGGTGAACTGGAACACCAGTAGATGTGGCCATTTGCCTTTGATGTAGTCGTACAGGTGATTGAAGACCCCAACGAACTTTTCGGAGAGCCAATTGTTCAAGACGATCTCTTCCGTCTTGTTTTCATAAAAAGCACTAGAATCTCGCCATCTCAGCCAGAATCCTGTCTCTGAATGGTAGGTGTCGTTGTATTTTTTGAATGCTTCTATCCTCCAGAAAGGATAGTATGCGTGCATGGGTTCTTCCTCGCTCAGGGTTACTGCCCAGATCTTGTTTAGATCCAAGTGTAACAATTGTGCATCGATTTCTTGTTCTAACAGTTTCATGAGCGATGTATTATAGTAGAAATCGACCACACTTGTGTTCCAAGCAATTTCACCGTTTTGAAATTTCTCCCACCAATAAATGCGATAGTTTATCTTGACACCGTGATCCGCAAGCTGATGAAGGTCCTCTGCTTCCCAAGGATAATGCCAGAAATCCCCCTGGGACCAAAATATGGTGGCATTGGTATCAAGAAGCCTTGTCCACATGCCTTGTCTTCCAAAGCTGCCACCATAAAACATCGGAATTGCATCTACGTGAGAGACTGAGATAAAATATATTATTACAATGAAAAGGGAGATCCAACGTCTAGCTCTCAAATCTTTTCCCTTTATAATACGGACTCATTTTACTTAAGATTTTGGGTCTTCTGTTAATTGGTAACTTTAAGGAGGTGCACATACAAAAAAGGTTTTGCAGGGATAGCTCCAGTTAAGGTTGAGAACAGGCTATCACGGTTCAATATCTTAAGGGGGGCGTCGTTATGATAAAATTTCCCCTAACATTTTTCTATTTTCTTTCTCTTTATCGTTCATGTCTTCCTATCTTATTGATGAATTTTTATGCAGCTGTTCGCTTTTAAGTTTTGAACCTACTTTGTATGGTATGCTTTTAATTTACGTTTTGTGATTATGAGAATAGGTTTCAGTCTGTTTATCATGGTTTGGGGTGGATAGGATGAAATTTACTCTGATTGACTTGTTTGCCGGGGCGGGTGGTTTTTCGAGGGGTTTTAGAGATGTTGGCTTTAAAATTGTGGCTGCAGTTGAGAATTTCAAGCCGGTGGCTAGAACTTATGCTGAGAATTTTTCGGAAGCATTATTGATTGTGGAGGATATTAAGAGAGTTCATTCACGAGATATTCTTGATTTAGTTGGCTTTTCCCCTGATGTTATAATTGGCGGTCCGCCATGTGAACCATTTACATCTATAAATATTAAGAGGCGGAGGAATCCTCTTGACAGATTGTATAATGATCCTATTGGTCAACTTGTTTTACACTTTATAAGGATTGTTGGTGATTTGCGGCCTAAGGTTTTTGTTATGGAGAATGTTCCATCTATTTTGGATGGTGAATTGAAGCATTATTTGAGACGAGAATTTGCTAGAGTTGGTTTTTCTAAAGTGTATTTTAATATTTTGAGGGCTGAAAATTATGGTACTCCTTCAAGGAGGAGGAGGGTCTTTATTTCTAATATTCCTCTTCACCCTATAAAGTTGAGGGTTAAAATTCCAGTGATTAAGGCTATTGGAGATTTACCTGATCCCTATGGTTTCCATGATATTCCAAATCATGAACCAGTTCCACTTTCTCCTTCTAAGCTTAAGAGGATTGCGAAGTTGAAGTGGAATCAAGCATTATTCCATTTTAGTGGTTCTGGTGGACGATTTTATTCTAACTGGATACGTCTGCATCCATATAGGATTGCACCTACAGTTTTAGGTAACTCTCGATTTATTCACCCCTTTGAGAATCGCTTATTAACGGTTAGGGAGCAGGCTAGAT
>JANZKD010000002.1 GCA_025061245.1 Candidatus Culexmicrobium profundum | reverse complement strand
AAAACAAACATATTCCTATGGGAGAGGAGGACCTAAATTCAGGAAAAAACATCCGAAAAGTCAATTAACCAAGTTTTATCGTAGAGGTTTAATCGCATTTTACACTGTAATGCTTATATTAATTCTAGGCATCATAACTTCAATTTTAATGCAGACTCCATTGCCAATCATAATAGCATTAGCCCCATTCATTATAGGGTATGTGGCAGGAGTAGTCTATTATAAGGTTAAAGGAAACAGTTTGAAAGAAGCATTCATATTTACTCTGATAGATGCACTTAGAATCTTCGCGTTCTGCATAGGGGATTTAAAGGGCAACTTATTTGACAAATAATGCTATTCCAAACTTTTATTGGGATGATAAATTCCAAGGCTTACCATAATCTAAAACTTGTCTGGGAATTAAATCCCTAAACTTCTTTAGAAAAGCTTTATCCTCATCTTCATTTCTCAATTCATCAGGAAGCATGTGTGGTATTTCCTCAATTATGGGATACCAACGTCCACATTTATCACAAATCAATATTCCATCCACGACTTCATGTCTAATACAATTGATGCAATTCAATTTAATTTCCCCTAGATCCTTAAGGAAATTCTGGTGTAAACCACAAAACTCTTCACATAGAATTTCATCTTCAGAAAAGTCAATGTTATCATATTTGTACTCAGTTTCGTTAAAAACAATCAGCTTGAGTGGAAATTTCTTGCATATGGGACATGCAAGTATATCTAATAACCGATATTTCAATGATATCACCATTTGAAATGGCTAACTGGAATTTTATAAATTATACGCTTACGATTGCTTTAAAACTACATGGAATTTTCTAACTTCATTAGAAGATAAATCTATGACCAATGAAATTTTATATGTACCCTTAACCGTATAATTCACTCTATTCCCCGTCGTATCATCAAGTATGGTTAAAACCCTAGATGTGGGCACACCTAGATCACTTAAATCAATTTCAACAGTAGCTGTAACTCCTGTAGCTCTAGGATTTTTAACTTTAAATATTAAGCAGATGTATGGTGAACCACCAATAAAATGTATATGTGCACCAATATACTCTGCCTTAACAGAGATAACATTTAATGGTTGAAGAAAGAAAAGTGACATGGCCAATGCAATCAATAGGAAGACAGCTAGAAAGAAAACCTTTAATTTCCGCCTACTCTTCTTACCCTTTTTACTCATTCGCTTCAGCTCCAAACATTAATTCACTACATTCTGATAAATGACGAGACAATCTAACAACTCTAATTGGAATTTCAAAAACTTTTCCCTTCTCAATCACAAAATGCTTTATCGGCAAGCTTTCTCCCAATGCCCTCTTAATGTGTTCTCCAATATAGTGTAGCTGAATACAGTGAGGTGAACCGTCAGGAGTTAGAATAGTGAGGCTTTTTATTTTCGACAATTTAATTATGTTTAATAATTTAAATCCAACAACATTCATATGCACCTTTTCCATGCATACACTTAATGGTATTCGATTCTGTGAGAATCTTCTTAGAATATCCGGGAATTCAACTTCAATGCATTTACCATAGACTAACAAGTTTTCGCCTTTAAGCTGCCTACTAGTCACACTCGTTGAAAGTAAACTCATTTAACCCCCCTAAAAAGCAATATCATATTATTAAGTACAAAATAATTATGGTGCAACTATGAAGAGGAAAATAGTTTTAGCATCAACATCTCCTAGAAGACAAAAACTCTTGAGAAGATACATCAAAAATCTCCAAGTAATACCCCCAAAAATAGATGAGGAAGAAATTAAAGAAAATGACCCCAGAAGAAAAGTACTAAAAACAGCAGTAATGAAAGCGGAAAGTATTATGGAAGAGGTTAAGGAGGGCATTATAATTGCTGCTGATACCATCATTGAATTAGATGGAAAAATAATAGGAAAACCAAGAAACCTTAATGAGGCAAAAGAGATTTTACTAGAATTAAATGGAAGAAAACATAAAGTCATTACAGGAGTAGTGGTAATAGACTGTGAAAAGAAGAGAAGAATAATGGATATAGTTGAAACAGAAGTCTATATGAAAAATCTTTCAATTGAGGAAATAGAATTCTATGTTAAAACTAAGGAGCCCTTAGGAAAGGCAGGAGCCTATGCAATCCAAGAATTAGGTGCAATATTAATAAACAAAATAAATGGATGCTTCTATAATGTAGTAGGTTTACCTCTACCTAAACTATATGAAATGCTTAAAGAAGTAAACGTAAACCTACTGGAAGAATATTTAATGGGAGGAAGAGAGCATTAAAGTTACAAGCTTCAAAAGCCATGAAACATATTCAGTAATTAAAATTCCACCAACAATTCCATTCATAGTTAGATGTGATGGTAGAAACTTTAGGAAATTATGCAGAGAAATTGGATTCAAAAAACCCTTTGACAAAAATTTTGCAAAATTAATGGTTGAAACTGCAAAGGAAGTATTTAAATCAGGATTCAATCCAACTCTAGCATACATTCAGTCAGATGAAATAAATTACCTATTCCTCAAGGAAAATATTTTCAATCGAAGAATAGAGAAGATTCTATCCATAATTTCAGGAATAGTTAGCAGTAAGATGTCCTTAGAAATTTCTAAGAAGTATGGAAGAGAAGAAAGCCTAGCTTTTGATGCCCGCATCATCATATTATCAAAGGAGGAAATCCTAGAATATTTCATATGGAGACAAATGGAGGCTTGGAGAAATCACATAAATGCCTATGCATTACATGCACTATTAAAGGAAGGATTAAATCCAAGCCAAGCAGCTAAGAAATTATATAAAATGAAAGCTGAAAAGCTACATGACCTAGTCATGGAGAAGTTAAAAATAAATTTAGCAAAAACTCCAGCGTGGCAGCGGAGAGGAATAGTAGTGAAATGGAGCTTAAAAATGAAGAAATGTAAAAACCCAATTTCGGGAGAAGAAGTCTTAGCAGTTAGAAGAATATTAGAGGAAGATTGGAATCCACCACTATTCACCACTAGTGAAGGAGAAGAATACATTAAAAATATTATTAAGAATGCCGAAAAAGAATTGAGAGAAAATTAAATGAGCTGAGAAAATGTACTATGCTTTTAGACCAGATGCATTATTGGTATGGAGAAATCGGGAAGTTAGGAGTAGGCTGTCATGGTACTTAAGCGTAATGAAAAATGAGAAGCCAGCCAAATATCTAATCTGTAAAAGAATACCAGTAGAGGTAGATTTAAAGAAATTAAGTGAAGATGAACTCTGGAACGAGCATGAAGCTAAGGCTAAGGAATTCAGAGAGATCTATGAAAAAATAGCCAGAGGAAAAATGAAGCTAGAGGAATTATCTAAGCCAGAAGTAAGTTTCTTGGATCTAAAAATTGAGATAACCAAGCGGATGCTCACTCACTGCAATTTCTGTGAAAGAAGATGCGGTGTAAATAGGGCTAAAGGTGAAGAGGGAGTTTGTAGACTAGATTCAAGAAGCTACGTCTCATCATGGTTCCACCATTGGGGTGAAGAAGCACCACTAGTGCCAAGTGGAACAATATTCTTTAGCTCATGCAACTTTAGATGCGTATTTTGCCAAAACTATGATATAAGTCAAGTGCATCCAAGAGGAGGAGTACAAGTTACAGCTAGAGAGTTGGCAAGAATGCAGGAGATATTAAGAAAGGAGGGAGTAAAAAACATTAACTACGTTGGAGGAGAACCAACACCCAACCTACACACAATAGTTGAATCGCTACGCTACTTAGACGTTAATGTACCATTACTCTGGAATAGTAATATGTACTGCAGCTTAGAAACCATCAAGATATTGCTTGAAATAATAGATATTGGGTTACCTGACTTTAAGTATGGTAGCAACGAATGTGCTGAAAGACTATCCATGGTGAAAAACTATTTCGAAGTAGTGTCAAGAAATCATAAAATTATGCATGACTATGGAATAGACATGATAATTAGACACTTAGTAATGCCCAACCACCTAGAATGCTGCACTAAGCCAGTTTTAGCTTGGATCGCAAAAAATCTTCCAAGATCTCTTGTAAATATTATGGGTCAATATAGACCGGAATACAAGGTTGCCTGGGAGCCAAGCAAATATCCAGACATAGCTAGAAGACCCACTGCAAAAGAAATGGAGGAAGCATTTGAATATGCAGAAAAACTTGGAATATGCTACAAGCCAGTCTCCTAATCAGATAAATACTTCTTAATAATAAAATCCTCCTCAGAGTAAGAGTAATTCTGAAGATTAATTGATTTAAGTTCAGGTTTAACTTGAAGAACACAATTTTCTCTAACTAGGAGTATTAGGTCAGCATAGAGCTTGAAAACTTTATGGAAAAGCGGTAAAATTATCCAGACATCTTCTCGACACATGCATCTCGCTGGAGGAAGAAAAATTAGCTTTAAACTAGATTGATTAAACCTAGTTAGCGTTAACAGGAATTTTAACTCCCTAAGGAAAAGCTTAGATCCCGCATTATACCTAAACTTAGTAAAAGCACTCTTTTGCCGCAAAGACATTCTCAAAAAACGATTGAAAGCTGAGAAGAAAATATAATTAATTTTCGGCATCAATTGAATCAATGTTTCATGCAAATTGTTTAGATGTAAAGTGTTAACCTCCAATAGGAATACCTCATCCCTATCTGAGTAGTAAATAGGGGAGTCAAAAATTACTAAATTTGGGATTAAGCTGTCGATCACTTGGTTAATGATATATTTAATTCTAGGTCCATAGATTACTATAATTCTTCCCTGACTTGATTTTATGCTATTTATGATATATGAAATCATCAATTGATTTCTCCTTAATCATTCTCCACAAGATTACTGCTCCCACGTGGGTGCAAATGTCTTTCATTCTACGATAACCAAATAGCTTCTTTGGATCATAACAGGTACAACTATATTTCCCATCTCTTCTATGTAGCGTTATAATATAGAAGGCTTCATAATCTCCAAGTATAGGTCTCCCCCTCACAATCCATGTATTTGGCTTAGGTGAAGCTGAAATGTCAATTAAACGTCTAATACACCGCCTAATCCAGGATTGGGATTTATCCTTGAACTTTAACTTAAAAATGGTTATAGCCTTGTTTAAGTCCTCCTCTTTAACTCTAAGTCTAACTGATAAAATTGAATTGAAAAAAGCCCTTTTATCATAGGACATCGATTAATCCCTTCTCTGAAATTCCAAAAACGGTTGATGCCCCTCTTTGTAGATAGGGACTGTCCTCTACAACTACTTTTCTATAGAGAATGTTTTTCTTCTTACCCTTAGCTGAAGTTTGAGACATAAATAGTCTATGAGTTGTTCCATGTGCCATCACATGGCCGCCTGCAGCAATTATTCCACCACCTGCTAATGGTCTAGCTACAACATGATTTGTTACAACTACATACGCATTATATAGCATAGCTATTCTCAGAAGAAAGTTTAGCATATAGTTTAATGTTTGCTGCCTAGTTACTAGCATTTCTCTCCCCCGATATTCAGCCCTAATGTGAGAGATTAGGCTGTCAACTACTATGAGTTTTACATTTTCCTCCTCAATGCATTTAGGTAACAGTATTCTGATACAGTCTATTTGCTCATCCACATTCATTGGCTGTAAAACAAAGATGTTGGACAGTGGATCATCAACATTGAATCTTTCCGCTATGCTAATTACCCTCTTATCTGAAAATGTTCCCTCAGTATCTATGTAAAAGGTTTTTCCTCCAACACCCCTCCTATTACTAGTCAATTGCGCCGTCACAGATAACTGAAAGCATAATTGCGACTTTCCAGTTCCATATTCACCTACTATTTCATAGATGCATCTAGGCTCCAACCCTCCTTGAAGTAGCTGATCTATTGCTTGAACACCTGTTGTTAATTTTGGAAGTTTATTGCGTAGATTTGCGTATTCAGAGGCTTTAGTTAAAATTGAAGGTCTAAAGATCCTTCTAACTCTAATTAACGCTCTATTTAGTCGGTTGTAGTCGTCGATATCAGTGTACATTAAGAGTTCATCTATGCTGTAGAGAGCTAATTGTTTAGGTGAGAAAATTCCCGCATTTCTCAGTTTTTCAGCTGTTAATGGGCCTATTCCAGGTAGATCCTCTAATTCTTTTACATATTCATATGCTTCCTCCAAATTTATCACCTCCTTTCAAAAATTTTTTCAAAAAAGAGAGATGAACAATGATCTTCTCAATTTCATGAATGAGGTTAAGGGAAGAAGAATTAGCAGATGGTATAGAAGCTAAATCTCTTAATGCTTGAATTAAAGCGTTAATTTTAAGATTATCATAATATTCTTCAAAAAGAATTTTGCCATTATACTCCTTTGCGTAGCTTGATCGTTTGGGTATTAGAATCAAATCACGTCTAATGTTACCATTCCTTGTCAATCTATAATTCACGATAATGGCTCCCTTAGAGGTAACTGTGACCTTATATGTGAAACCTCTACCATCTTTATGCCATTTAATCCAGTCACTCAAGTTTCTTCACCCCTATAGGATAGGTATTCATTTAGAGCTGCAATACCTGAGGGAGTTATTTTAAAGTAGTATTTTCCATCTCGCCCAATCACTTCGAAAACTAGACCATATGCTGAAAGTGAATTTATGATTCGCTGGGCAATATTGCTTTCAAGCCCCAACACACCTACGATATAACTTATCAGAGTATCTCGATCAGCTGAGCCCTGTGATAGGAAAGATAAAACATAGAAAGCTGCCTCAGAGAGATTTCTAAAAAGCCTTTGAAGCATAGATGTCACTTTAGGTTTAACTGGTTTTATCAACTCGTCAACCTTAACCATCAAGTCGGGAATGGATTTAAAGAATAACTCGCTTACCTTCACCCTCCCGTCATAGAAAACTAAGAAGCAATTTGGAGGAGTTCTCTCAATAAGCTTCGGGTTAAAACTTGAGAATGGGAAGTAGTTGAACAGAAAGTTGAATTCCTCTCTAGAATGGGGTATGCTTGAGAAGGCATAATTAAATTTAATGCGAACTCGCGGTGATATTAGGCCAGGAGACCTGCATGCTAGAATAAGGTTAAGCCATTGAGACCTTTTAATTAAATCCAATATAAAGAATATTCTCTCAAATGCTAATGCATATTCTTCTCTCAATGCACGAACAAGTCCAGGAAACAATAGATCTGAATCTTCAACTACAATTGAAATCTCCTCTTCAAGTACACTTAGCAAAAGTATGAAGGAGGCTAGAACTCTATACTCTCTTGGAAGTAAATGTAAGTCGACGAAAATCACCTTACCTTCAATATCCTTAGGACATTTACCCCCACTAAAGGCTGCACCCACTCTTCCCCAAGTCAATACATCCAATAATCTCAAAAGTCTGTATACATTGGATTTGTAGGAAGAAATTTGCGATTGAGATTCTATTTCTAAAATAACATCCTCGATGCTCGGCTCATATACACCACGATTCACCATGGAAATTAATGCTTGTTGAAGAATTCTCGCAGCTTGATCACTGATATGAAAACTAATCTTAAATATCTCAGATAGCTCAACAGCCCGCAGATATGGATCATTAGAAAGCAAGTTAAAAACAGGGATAGAGTAATTATATCCAAGTACAAGGGGGATGGAATTTTCAAAGAACTTTTGGAATCTCAGATAGTAGCCAGTAGTATCAATAAAGATAGCTTCTCTCCAATCCATTGACTTAGCTATAGTTGTATTAATCAATACTCGATCAACATCACTTCCAAAGGTTCCTAGGAGGAGAGGTTTGTGAGAGAAATTTCTTGGTAAAAGTGATCGAATATCTACTTTTTCAAGGCTACTAATTATGATACTCATACCTCAATCACCTCCACAACTTTTCACCTAGATTTACATTTAGAATTGAAGAAAGCAAATTGCGGCCCTCCAAAATCTTAACCTCATCAGCTGGAATGGTTGTAGCAAGTGAATTGAGAATACCGATAACCATTGAAACTTTATTATCATAATTTTGAAAGGATGACTTAACTCTAAGACAGAGGAGATATACATCTCCAGAACCATTAATTCTTCTAACAACTGTGAAGGAATAATCAACTGGTAAGTTTATGATTATCTCCTTTAACAATGATTCATCCTTAATTTTTCTAAAAATAATTGCACCAAGTAAAATGTACCTTCCAAGTCCAATAGAATATGTGGCGACGCATTTTGTCACTGAAATTTTAAGATTTATATTAAATGTTTTCTCATCAAAATTCTTTACATTAATTTTAGGGTAAATAAGCTTGCAATCATTATTTTTAATGGTGTTTTCTTCTTTTCTATTATGATTATGACTTCTATTTTTAAAATATCGGAAGGCTAAGAAGATCACTACTAATGGAATCATTAGTATAGGATTGATTAAAACAATTACTATACTTAACAACAGTGGGATCAGGCTGAGCATGACTCCTCAAAAAGCACTAGGTTTACAAGTAGAAAAAGCTGGTTTAGATAATCGTCGAACACCGAATATTCGGTGAACATCGAATATTTAACTTACAATTATAAAATCATAGATAGGAATAGTAGGTGAAAAGTTGAGTGAAATAGAAGTGAAAGCTGAAGAACTTAAGGTACTGGCAGATAAGACTAGATTAAAAATTATGGGTTTATTGAGAGAAAAAGGTGAGCTAAGTCTAAGTGAGCTCTCCGAGTTGACAGGTAGAGCTAAATCAACTATCGTTGAACATTTAAAACTTTTACTTAAAAATGGATATATTGACAGGCGATCAGTTAATAAAGGATTTGTTTACTTTCTTACTGAAAAAGGAATGAAGGTTTTCCCATTATTTGAAAAGGAAATGCCAAGTCTTAAAATTGAAGAAGTAGAAAGAGGAAGAAAAGGATTTTTAGAGCCATTATATGAAATCGACAGAATGGCTAGAGGTAAAAGTCATTTAATATTTTCAGCCATAGCTGGATTGTCAATGATCATACTGGGATACTTACCATTGTCATCTATAATACTTTCAATAATCATCGGTTTAATTCTTGGACTACTAAACATAACCTCATCAGAGTTCATTGAAAGCGCAGTAATATACTCTGCTTTCACAGCATTGTCTGCAATTCTAAAGACAGGTGAAATTAAAATGCTCTTCACCATCTTACCGTCGATTCTAATTTTCATAGTTGCAGGAGGGATTATCTTTTTAGGAGTTAAACTCATAATTAAGGAAGAGTAATAGTAAGTGGGGAGAGAAGTGGCTAAAACTTGTCCCGAATGCGGAGGCGAAATGATTTTTGATAGGAGAAGATATGTCTATGTTTGCAGGGCTTGTGGCTTAACTCTAACAAGATTTGAGTTAGATAAGTATAGGGAGAAAAGACGATTTAAGGAAAATGAGGAAGATTCATGGAAGAAAGATTATTTAAAGTGGTGGCTAAGCTCTAAGAAATAGGTATAGGGAGATGCAGAAAAGCCCCTTTACAGTTGAAATTATAAATATTGGAGAAGAATTACTGATAGGAAAAATAGTTAATACGAATGCTTCATGGCTTTCTAGAAAAATTGTTGAAGCTGGAGGAAAAGTTAATAGAATTACAATTATTGGAGATAATGTTAATCAAATTGCCTCAGCTTTAATGGAAGCTATATCAAGAAAGCCAGACATGATTATAACTACAGGTGGGTTAGGTCCCACTTATGATGATAAGACAGTATTTGGAATAGCAAAGGCAATAGGTAGAAAAGTGGAGCTAAATAAAGAAGCACTAAAACATATAAGGGAAACTTGCAGAAGGAAAGGAGTAAAATTGGATGATGTTAGGAGAAAGATGGCATATATGCCGAGTGGAAGTAATATTATAGAGAATCCAGTGGGATTAGCTCCAGGAATAATGGTCAAGTATAAAGGAGTAACAATAATTGCCTTACCAGGTGTTCCAGAAGAAATGAAAGCAATGTTCAATGAAAGTGTACTTAAAAGGATACAAAGTGGAGAATATCACGAAGTAGAACTACATATAAAGAATATTTATGAAGCAGATTTAGCACCAATAATAGAAGAAGTTGTGAGAAGTAATCCTCAAATATACTTGAAATCTCATCCAAGAATGGAAAATAATGTGCCCTACATTATTTTACATCTATACTCCAATAAGAAGTCGAGAGATGAAATATTAGAGATATATGAGAAAATAAAAATGAAAATTATGAAGCTTGGTGGAAAAATAATTAAAGTAGTTGTTGGTGACTAGCTATGTATTCAATAATGATTATAGGTACAGCTGGCTCAGGTAAAACAGCATTAACCGCAGCTTTTTCAGAATGGTTAAAGAATAATGAAAGGAATGTTGGCATATTAAATTTGGACCCTGGAGTAAAATGGCTTCCATACGCACCAGACATAGACATTAGGGAATACATAGATTTTGAGGCGGTAATGGAAAAATATAATTTAGGACCAAATGGAGCTCTAGTAGCCTGTATAGATATGATTGCAAATTACTTCGGAGAAATAAGAGATGAAATAACCTCACTGGAACCAGAATTCCTTCTAGTTGACACACCAGGTCAAATGGAGCTATTTGCCTTTAGATCAGTGGGCCCCTACATAATATCGAGAATTGGCGGCGAGAACATAATAGTACTATGCCTATTAGACTCAATATTCACAAAGAATCCAAGTAGCTTTGTATCAGCACTACTATTATCAACCTCAGTTCAATACAGATTTCTAAAGCCTCAAATAAATGTGATATCAAAATCAGATTTACTTACCTTAGAAGAGAAGGAAAAAATTGAACAATGGATAGAAAATCCAGATGAACTGAAAATGACATTAATAGAAAAGGAGCAAGTCTTAAGGGGAGAACTAAATAAAAAGTTAATTGACGCAATAAGCACCGAGTTACTAGCAGATTTAGTTTTCACATCAGCAACAACATGGGAAGGACTTGATAATCTATTTGCATTAATCCAAAGGATTAGTGCCGAAGTCTAGACAATATTTAATTTTATAAATGTAAATCAACTGTAAGTAGTTGGGGATAGAAGTGAAAATAGTCGACGAAATCATTGAAAAGGTAAAAGCTGAAAACAGAAAATACTTAATGGAACATGAAGCGAAGAAGATTTGCGCGGCATATGGAATACCAGTAACAAGATTTAGAGTTGCAAAAAACATTGAAGAAGCAGTAAAATTTGCAGGGGAGATAGGTTACCCAGTTGTATTTAAGATTATTTCACCAGACATAATTCATAAAACAGACGTGGGCGGCGTAATATTAAACATAAAAAACGAAGAAGAAGCAGTAAAAGCATATAATAAGATAATTGAAAATGTTAAGGAAAAAGTGCCTAACGCAAGAATACATGGAATATTTGTTCAAGAAATGGCTCCTGAAGGAACTGAAATAATAGTAGGTGCATTAAAAGATCCTCAATTTGGACCCACATTAATGTTTGGATTAGGAGGAATCTTTGTAGAAATATTAAAGGATGTCACATTTAGAATTGCACCACTAACAAGAGATGAAGCAAAGGAAATGATTAGAGAAATAAAAGGATACCCACTATTAAAGGGTTATAGAGGAAAGCCACCATCAGATGAGGAAGCAATAATTGACATTATATTAAAAGTCTCTAAACTAGTAACAGATTATCAGCAAATAAGCCAACTTGATTTAAATCCAATATTCGTATATGAAAAAGGAGCCAAAGTAATAGACGCGAGGATCATACTAGAATGACACTTGAAGAAGAACTCAAAAAACTAAGAAAGGAAATAGAAGAGATAAGAAAAGAAATAGATGAACATAAAAAGAAAATGGAAGAAGAAAGAAGGAAGCTACATAAGGCAATCGAAAAAATAAGAAAAGAAAAGGAAAAAAACTTTCAGTTAACATCAGAAGAAAAAGAGCTTAGAAAAATTCTTAGAGAAAAATATTCAAAGTTAAGGGAACTCAAAAAAGAAATTACAACAATAAGACAATCACTAAAAAATAGGGTTAAAGAAGTAAAAAATATACGAGAAACATTAAGAAAATGGGGAAACGTAGAAAGGAAATTAAACAGTATTAAAAAGGAAATTGAAAAACTTGAGTGGTACTATCAGACACATTCACTGACGAAAGAAGAGGAAAAAGAGATACTGAGTAAAATAAGCAACTTAACCAAAAAGAGGAAGAATCTAGAAAAACTAGTTAAAATGAAAAAGAAATTACTTGAAGATGAAGTAGAAATTCAAGTAAACAAGATAAAAATTGAAGATGCAAAAAAGAAGATAGAGGACATTTTAAATCAAATATCACCAATCGAAAACAAGCTCAATGAAGTATCAGAGGCAAAAAAATCGAAAAAAGAAACAATAAAACAACTTGGAGAAGAAATAGGTGAATTAAAAAAGAAGTTAAATGAAATATATGAAAAAATAAGGGCATTAAAGAAGAAGTTGAAGGAAAAGCAAGATAAATATAGAGAAATCATTGAAAAAGTGAATCGAGAAAAAGAAAAGAAAATTTTAATTACATTGGCCAAGAGAGCTAAAGAAAAACTTAAAAGAGGAGAAAGATTGAGCTTTGAAGAATTTAAGGCATTAATGGAAGTAGATAAAAATATACAAGTGTAATTAATATTTATCTAGGTAGATAGACAAATTGTTATGTGAGACACAATGCAAAATGAGAAAAAACAAGAAAAACCAAAGAGAATACTGATTCTCTGTGTTGACAGAGATAATGATATTGGAATAACCACTGGTGCAGAAACACCAATAATCGGCAAAGAAGAGAACTTAAAGGTGGCAACAGCATTTGCAATGAAGGCACCTGAAGACTCAGATGTAAACGCTATTTTTGCAGGTTTAGGCTTATATGAAGAGTTAAGAGAGAAGAATGTCCCATGTGAAATTGCAACTATAACAGGAGAACCTGAAAGCGGTCTCACTGCAGACATGAAAATTATCGGAGAACTAGAGGAGGTATTAAAGAGATTTCCTGCCGATGGTGTCATCCTAGTTTCAGATGGTGCAGCAGATGAAATCATTATACCAGTAATTCAATCAAGAATACCAATCATCTCTGTTAGAAGAGTACTAGTTCAACAGGAGAGAGGTGTAGAGGAAACATATATCCTAATTGCAAGATATTTACGGAGAATAATAGAAGAGCCACAATATGCAAGAATGTTCCTTGGCGTGCCAGGGATAATATTCTTACTCTTAGCTGCACTAAGTGTTGCAGGATATGCCCAGTACACTCAACTAGGAGCACTAATAGTTATTGGCGCCGCCTTCGTAATGAGAGGCTTTTCCATTGATAAGATAATAATGCAATGGTGGGCTTCATCTCCCATAATCCTCTTCTCAGGATTCATCACTTTAATAGCAGGTACAGTTGCAATATATGCTGGAATAAGCAATGTTTTTTCAGAAATTCGAGTAAATCCTGCAGCCACTGAAAATATTCCTAGGCTAATTGGCTTATTTCTGAGTAATGCTACAGATATATTCCTAGTTGGATTAGGCATTCTGCTTACAGGAAGAATGATTGATAAGTATTTGAGAGAGAAGCCAAAGCTATGGCATGACCTTGTAGGCTTAGTATTCTTGGCAACTATTAGAAATGTCCTTCAAAATATTTCCGCCATGCTAACCATATCTGGAATGGGACATGAACTTCTTATAACATCACTCATAGTAACAGCTGGAATATGCTCTAGCTTAATAGTTATATTTACCCTAATTGACAAAATAAGAGAGAGAAAGCGTGGTAAAAGCGAGGAAAAAGAATGACTAAAATTGCAATAATTGGTGGATCTGGATTAGAAAATGCTCTTGAAATCATTAGGACAGAAGTTATCAACACACCATATGGTCAAGTGGAAGTCAACTATTCATTTTTAAATGACAAGAAAGTAATATTTCTACCAAGACATGGCAAAAAGCATGAAAGACCACCACATATGATCAATTATAAAGGTAATATCTGGGCTTTAAAGGAGTTAGGAGTGGAAAGAATAATTGCTTCAAATGCTGTGGGAGGAATAAGGGATGGATTAAAACCAGGAGACTTTGTAGTAATACATGATTTCATAGATTTTACCAGAAGAAGACCATTAACATTCTATGATGGACCTAAAGTCATACATATTGATGTAACAGAGCCTTACTGTCCAGAAATTAGGTCGGCATTAATTAATGCAGCAAGAGAACTATCAGTAAAGGTATGGGAGTCAGGAGTATATGCATGCATGGAAGGACCGAGATTTGAAACCCCAGCTGAAATAAGAATGCTGAGACTTCTAGGAGCAGATGTTGTTGGAATGACAAGTGTTCCAGAGGTAGTTTTAGCAAGAGAACTTGGAATGTGCTATGCTTCACTCTGTATTGTTACAAATTATGCTGCAGGCATACAAGAAAGAATAAGTGCAGAGGAAGTATCCGAAATTATGAAGATAAAGGTGCCAGTAGTACTTGAAATTTTCAAGTTAGCAGTTAAGAAGTTGCCGGAAAAAAGAAATTGTAAGTGTATGATAATTTAGCGGTTACCCTAGAATTCTATTAAGCTTATTGAGAAGTTCATATTTTGTCTTCGTGACAACTACCATTTCTTCAATTCTCACTCCACCAATTTCCGGTATATATATTCCAGGCTCAATAGTAATTACATTGCCAGCTTGCAGAATATCCGAACTCTGTGAACTAACTCTTGGACCCTCATGTACATTTAAACCAACACCATGACCTAAACCATGAGTAAAGTATTCACCATACCCTCTTTCCGAGATTACTCGTCTAGCTGCAGCATCAACATCAGAAGCCTTAACACCTTCCCGAATAGTTTCCAATGCAGATTCAATTGCTGAAACAATACAGTTAAACATTTCATCATAATCTTTCCTCGATGAACCAACAACCACTGTCCTCGTAATGTCCGAGCAGTATCCACAGTATTTTGCACCAATATCGATAACTACAAGCTCACCATTTCTAACTATTTTTTGAGAAGAAAATCCATGTGGGAAGGCAGAGCGCTTCCCTGAAGCAACTATGGTTTCAAAGGAAAACCATTCAGCTCCAGCCTTTCTCATAGCATACTCTGCTTCAGCGGCAATGTCAATCTCTCTTAATCCATCATCTACGGCATCAATTGCTGCTTTCATACCATGCTCAGCAATTTGTAGTGCACGTCTTATGAGCTCTATTTCATTTTTATCTTTCACTGATCTTAGCTGTCTAATTATTTTCGAGGCAAAAACAAAGTTATAGGTATCACCTTTACTAGTTAACTCCATATAAAGAGGGATGGAGAGATAGTTTTCTTCAACACCTATCTTTCCATGAAGTATTCCATGCTCCTTCAATGTGGATAAAAGGTATTCAGGGATATCTGCACTTCTTTCAACACTCATAACTCTCACAATACGACTGTTTTCAACTGCATCCTCATACTCCAATTTAGGAACAAATAGAATAGGTTCAGCATCTTGGAAAATTAGTAGAGCTAAGCCCCTAGCAAAGTTAGTTAAATAATAGAGGTTCTCTCCTCCGGAAACTATGAATGCATTTAACTCCTCTTTTTCCATTAATTTTTTAACAGATGAAAACCTATTTTTAAAGACGCTATCACCTAACATTTAATCACCACGGTGGGTTAAATATTGATTAGTAGGACGGACATAATAAACATTACACTTAAAATAAGAAAAAACTTAGGTTACTCATATTCGAACATTCCAAATATACTAAAAATTGAAGTTGATGAAGTAAAACGGAGAATGTATATTTTGTGTGGTGATAGACCAGATAGATCCATTCTAATGGGACCTGGTGGCAGAGTTTTATATCAGCTGACAAAGGAGTTAAACCTTGAAGTCATAGTTGTAAGAACATTAACTGACATGATGATCAAAATTGAAAGAATAAAGCAAGCAATAAACAAGGCAGAGGAAATACTAGGAAGGAGAGTGCCCTCTGATGTTAAAAGAGTTTTAGAGGAGAGAATAATACCATTAGCACATAAAGAAATTGAAAATCCACTTAGAAGAATCCTTCCAAATATGGATGAAATTAACATTAAAGTTGCCGTAGCATTTTCAGGAGGAGTTGATAGTGCTACTTCACTAATTTACACTAAAAAATTAGGTTTGAAGCCTATAGCTATAACAGTGAAAGCAGGACCATACATAATTCCACCACACATAGAAAGTAGAATAAAGGAATTCACAATTAGGAATAACATTAAATCTGAAATAATAAAACCAAAAGCAGACTTCCATGAGATAATTGAAAAGGCAATAATGGGACATCGAGTGCCATGTGGAGAATGTCACAAGATAACTGAAAGAACAATATATGACAAAATGAAGGAAGAGGAGATAAAGATCGTGATTTTCGGAGACTTACTTCCCACAGGATGCCACTCATTGCACTATGATGAAGAAAATGAAATTTTAAGAATAAATCTTCCAGCTCTATTAGCTCTTAATAAGATGGATACTATGATAATAGCAAAGCAACATGGACATCCAGGTATAGACTACAAATATGGATGCCCACTAGTCAGATTGACATTCAAGAGACATAAACACTTGAAAATGGCGGCAATCCAGAGAATACTTAGAGAAACAAGGGCAGGAATATTAGAACCCAATCAAGCATTGAAGTATATAAAGGGAATTTTAAGGCTTTAACATATTCTAGGAAGAGGCATTCCTATAGGTGGTTCAATAACACGCTTACCACCAATCGTTGTTTGTAATACTACGTACCCCGTAGGCTCACTTCTCACTTCACCAATAATAGTTGCATTTTTCCCAATTTCTGTTGATTTAATAGCATCTAATACTTCCTCAGCTTTACTAGCTTCTACACCTATTATGGCTCGCCCTTCACATGCTAGATACAATGGATCTAATCCAAGCATTTCACATGCAGCTTTAACTTCACTTCTTATTGGAATGTTATCCTCATATATCCAGATGCAAACCCTAGATTTCTTAGCCATTTCATTTAATGTGGAAGCTAATCCACCTCTAGTGGGATCCTTAGCCGCAGTTATCCCTCCAACTTTTAAAGCCTTCTCCATCAATGGCCAGAGTGGAGCTAAATCCGAAATAATGTTACTTTCAAAAGTTAATCCTTCTCGAACAGATAAAAGAGCTATTTCATGTTCACCCACAGTTCCAGTCACTATTATTTTGTCTCCAGGTTTTAATCCAGAATCTCTTATCACTCTTCCCCTTTCAGCAACACCTATACCTGTGGAAGCTATTATTATCTTGTCCAATTTACCTTTAGGCATAACCTTGAAATCTCCTCCAATAATTGCAATATTAAGGCTTTCTGCAACGGAAATTATGGAAGAAATAATTTTTTCAAGGTCAGCTACGGGGAATCCTTCCTCAACAATTATGTCGTCAAGAATTGCTAATGGTTTTGCACCCATAACGGAGAGATCATTTATAGTGCCAGTTATAGCTAACTTACCAATATCTCCACCTGGGAAGAATAATGGATTAATAGTATATCCATCAGAAGTGAAAACTAGTTCGAAGTCACCTATAGGCATGGATGCTCCATCATCAAGATCCCAAATGCCGAGTCCATTAAAGATTCTACCTATCTTCACCTTTGAAACAATCACTCTGTTAACTAGATTCATCATAGCTTCTCCACCGCCACCGTGAACGAGCTCTACTCTATCACTCTTATTCAATGTCACTTCACCCCTAAGACCATAATACTTAATAGTTAGGATAAAAGTAGCGATTAACGAGTAAGTAAGAGAGGGGATGCGATGAGCTTTTATCAAGGAAAAGATCTACGAAAACCAACTGGAGGAAGAATTAGACCGCATAGAAAGAAGAGGAAATATGAATTAGGTAGACCTCCAACTGAGCCAATATTAGGAAAAGAAGAGGTAAGGAAGATAGAGAGAGTTAGGGGAGGAAATTTAAAGGTTAGATTAAAGTTTTCAATATTTGCAAATGTAACAGATCCCAAAACAGGTAAAACGCAAAGAGTGAGAATATTAAGAATAAAGCATAATCCAGCCAACCCCGATTATTCTAGAAGAGGTGTTTTAACTAAAGGGGCCATAATTGAGACACCATTAGGCGAAGCAAAAGTAACATCAAGACCAGGACAAGATGGAGTTGTAAATGCAGTATTAATGGTAAAGTAAGGCGGTAAATGTGCGTAAAAGAGATAAAATAGTGATTTGGCCCATATATTTCAATTCTAAGGTCACTAGAAAGCAAGGTAGAAGAGTCCCCCTAGAATTAGCAGTAGAAGACCCGAAAGCTGAAGAAATATATCAAGTTGCAGAAAAAATTGGATTAAATCCAATATTAGAAGAAGATAAAGCGTATCCAAAAATGTGGTGGAAGGAGAGAGGAAGAATACTAGTTGATAAAACTAAGAGTAAGACGACTATTTTAAAGGAAATTGCAATACAATTAAAGGAGTTCAGACTTAAGCAAAAGATGAAAAGTAAGAGAATAATTAAAAAGAAATAATTGAAAAAGATGTTTTTAAAAAGTTAAAGATAATCAATCACGCTAAACTTATAAGATTATTTTACTATTCATATCCCGCACTTCGGGGATGATTCATTGAAGCGACCTGGAAAGGTTCTCCACGTAACAAAGGGAAGGATGCTTTTAGTAAAGGCAACTACTGCACCACCAATTAATTCTAAGGTTTTTAATAATAAGGGAAGAGAAATAGGGTATGTTTATGATGTGTTTGGACCTGTAAAGGCACCCTACGTTTTGGTTAGAACTAGGGAGAACCCTGAAAAAGTCAAACACGAAGTGAGAGGAAGAGTTTATTTTCTCTCATCTTCTAAGAAGAGGAGGTTTTCTAATTGGAGAGAGATGAGGCGCAAATAAGAAGATGTCCTGAATGTGGAAGTAAAAATCTTGTTAGAGATTATGAGAGAGCGGAGATAACATGCTTAAACTGTGGATTAGTTATAAGTGAAAGAATTGCCGACCCAGGACCAGAATGGAGAGCATTTGACCAGGAACAAAAGGAAAAACGTGCAAGAGTAGGAGCACCCATGACTTTAACCATTCATGATAAAGGGTTATCAACAATAATAGATTGGAGAGACAAGGACAGTTATGGCAAAGACTTAACTCCGAGAAGAAGAGCTCAAATCTATAGACTAAGAAAATGGCAGAGAAGAGTACGAGTATCCGATGCCTCTGAAAGAAACTTAGCATTCGCACTACAAGAAATTGAGAGAATAGCATCACAACTCGGATTACCCAGAAGCATTCATGAAGAATCCGCTCTAATCTATAGGAAGGCAGTTGAGGAAAGACTTGTTAGAGGTAGATCGATTGAAAGTATGGCTGCAGCTTCACTTTATGCAGCATGCAGGAGATTTGGCATCCCCAGGACATTAGATGAAATAACTAAAGTTGCTAGAGTTGGGAAAAAGGAGATTGGAAGAAGCTATAGATTCATAGCTAGAGAATTATTAAAGAAGATACCTCCAACAAACCCAGTGGAATATATACCTAGACTTATAAGTCAACTTAACTTAGCTGGAGAAGTACAAATGAAAGCTAGTGAAATAGTTCAACAAGCAAGCATAATTGGATTAACATCAGGTAGAGGACCTATAGGTGTTGCAGCTGCTGCAGTATATATTGCCAGTGTGGTATTAAATAAGAAGAGAACGCAGAGAGACATTGCAAATGCAGCGGGAGTAACTGAAGTAACCATAAGGAATAGGTATAAAGAGTTAGTCGAAAGACTTTTAATCGATATCTCCATATAAATCCCCCACTTTATTTTGTATTGAAAGAGATGTAGAGAAAAATTAGAAATATCATAAAATATATTATCATATTTATGGTAGAGTGAGAATAACATGCCGAGAATAAGACTAAGTCTAATGGAAAAGAGAGCTATTGAAATAATCAAAAAGGCCGGTGACAATGGAGTCCTTCAAAGCGACCTATGGAAAATACTAGGCACAGACAGTAGAGAAGGATCGAGAATTGCAATCAGATTGGAGAAGAAGGGTATAATAAACAGAGAACCAACAATTCATGAAGGAAAGAAAACATATATTCTAAGAATAATAAAGAGGCCTCCAAAGAAAATATCAATAGTAACCGTTAAGGGATGTCCATGCTTCACATGTCCAGATTTAACTAGATGTGGAGTAGGGCAACCAATAAATCCAATATCATGTGAAAAACTAACTAAATGGATAATAGAACAAACACAATTAAGTTAGAGGAAATATAATGAAATGGAAAAATAGACATGACTTTTATTATAGAAAAGCCAAGAGTGAAGGCTATCGCTCTAGAGCAGCCTTCAAATTAAAACAAATCATTGAGAAATTTAAGGTGATAAAGGAAGGAGATGTAGTAGTCGATTTAGGTGCTGCTCCAGGAGGATGGCTTCAAGTAGCCCGAGAAAAAGTAGGGGAGAAGGGATTTGTTTTAGGAGTAGATATTGCTGAAATAAGGAAGCTTCCCTGGAGAAATGTTAAAACAATAAAGTTTGACATAACTGACCCAAATATAGTTAAGGAAATTCAAAAAATGCTACCTAGAAGGGCAGATGTATTACTGTCAGATTTATCGCCTAAAGTCACTGGAATATGGGAGTTGGATCATGCAAGACAAATATTCCTATCTGAAAAAGCACTGGAAATTGCCTTGAAAATTCTGAGGGAGGGAGGAAATGTAGTTATAAAGGTATTTCAAGGGGAGATGATGCAAGAATTCATGGAGAAAATGAAGGTTAATTTTAGGAAAACTAGACTGTTTAAACCACCTGCATCGAGAAAGAGTAGTGCTGAAATCTATGCTATTGGATTTTCTTTGAGGAGAGAACATCATAGATCTTGTTGATTGGAGCATTGGTTCTAACACCCTTAGGATGAAAGTGTGTTCTTGAAGCGAAGAACCCTAGAGACTTCAATCTATCTATAAATTGATTGATAGGTGGAGGAGAAACTTTGAGTCTACTTGTAAGCTTATCTATAACGTAAAACGTTGGAGGTCCATCAGCTTCGCCTAATATAATTTCCAAGAAATGGGAGAGAATGGGTAGATTATCCAACTTCTTCTCCCATAATAAATTAAACATGGCTTCAGCAAAGTCCTTATCTACAATTTCCTTACACCATAGAGGACCGCCAATAAGAAGCTTTGAATTACAATAGGGGCATTTCTCATGTGATTGTGGAAGGAAACTGCAAGTTAATTGTCTATATCCACAATTACTGCAATAATAAATGTAGCCTAGATTTTTCAAAGTATAATTGGCCTTGGAGCTGTTTCGCTCAAGCATACTGTAAATACGTATGTAATGGTCTGTTCCATGTGAAAGTAATATTTTTATCGAAAAGTCTAAGCCTGCAGCTTTCTTAGCGAGATAACCAGCAACTATTCTTATTGCTAACTCATAGCAAAATGCAACTCTTAGAGGAATGCTACCGTACCTTCTTAGGCACACTTTCGGATAGAGGCCGCATAACACAGCCATATCTGTAGCTGTTAAGCATAGCATTCCACCGTCCTTTAACCCATATATGGCTGCTTCAATAAATGGTGCAGGTGAACCAAAGGGATCTAGATCAATTACATCAAATCTCCTCTTTGAAAGAGCATACAAGTAAAAGAGAAGTCGTGCATCCATACATTCAACATGAATTTTAGAGTTAAGTTTATTCATCTTTAAATTTTCAATTGCTAATTGAACAGCCACTGGATTCTTATCGTTAATCACAATATTCTTGACACCATCAACTTCAGCTGCATATCGCAACCCCCTAACTCCAGTTGCAGTTAATGGGTCACAAATTGATATTTCATGATTCTTTAACTTCTGAAAGGCTTGAATCGCTAAGATACTGACATCTCTACAGAAGACCATTCTACTATTATAGAAAACAGGTAAGTATGCAGGGTCAAAATGTCCACTGGAATCTCTAAAATGATCTGGATCCGGAATGAATAACTTTACTCTACCTTCTCTAATTAGCTTCTTAGGGAAGTTCATGATGATTTACCTGTAAAATATTTCATTAATCCTTTAAATATTGTTTCATGGAGATAATCGCGATTAGAGAAGGTAACTTCATAAATTTTGAAATTTAAGTTTCTTAAATTCCTTATAAATGATCTACCTAAACGCCAGTGAAGGACAGCGATTACTGGCTTTCCAGACTTAAAGGATTCATAGACGGCTTCCTTGAAGGAGAGACTCTTTAACTCCATTGGACCTATTTCATCAATCACAATGACATCAGCTTCTTTAATTGCATTTAATATGGCGTTAACCCCTATCTCATTTAGATCATTTAGATTGACCTGGTATTTTCCAATTCTAATTCCAGTTTTAAAGTCTATATGTGCAAGCCATCCCTCTCTTGAATTTAATAGGTCAATTATTTTGAAGCCAACTCTCCGCCCCTTAACTCTAACTTCTGGACAGATTACTCCTCCAATTTTAAAATTTGATTGCTTAAGTAATTCCATAACCTTCATGCATACCGTTGACTTACCGATTCCAGGTCTACCAGTTATGAATATTAGCATAATTTTACCCAAAATACACTAACTTATTAAACTTAAAAGTTCTAACATCTAATTGCAATGGAAAATGAAGATAAACTTATAGCAGGAGTAGATGATGCGGGAAGAGGACCAGTTATAGGTCCACTTATAATAGCTGGCGTACTTATGCGGAGAGGAGATTTATCGAAGCTCTCTCAAATTGGAGTTAAAGATTCAAAGGCATTATCACCTAAAAGAAGAAGAGAACTAGCTGAAAAAATAAAGCAAATGGCAATCAATTGGGATTACATAGTAATACCACCCTCAAAAATAGATGAAGCAGTACAATTTAGGAGACGGACTGGAAAGGGAGTGTTAAATCAGTTGGAAGCATATGCCATGGCTAAAATTATACTAAAATTAAGACCTCACATAGCCTATGTTGATGCATCTGATATAAGGGAGGAGAGGTTTCGTGGATTTATTGAAGAAAAATTACCTATAGAAGTAACAATAATATCAAGACATAAAGCAGATAGAAAATACTTGATAGTCTCAGCAGCATCAATACTAGCTAAGGTAATAAGGGATAGTATAATTGAAGATTTGAAGAGAGAGTACGGTGATTTTGGATCAGGATACCCATCTGATCCGAAGACAAGGAAATTCTTAGAGCAATGGATCGAGAAGCATGAAGAACTCCCTGAAATAGTTAGAAAAAGCTGGAAGACTGTGAAAAAATTAAGAACAGAGATTTTATCGAAAAAGTTGAATGAATTTTCATGACTCTGAAAATGCAAATCCAACAACTACAATTGTCCTAAATAATCGTTTTAACTTGAAGACTTGCGGCTTATATAAATAGAAGGGTTCATCAATAATTGAGGAAGTTGATTTAAAATCTCTTGTAACACCTAGAATTTTAGCGATAGCATGAAGCTCATTTTTTCCACCTAAAACTTGAAAAACACCTCTCCCCAAATCAAGCCGTCTCAAAAGAATGAAGGGTAATTTAAGTTTATCATGTATTTCAGAAGGAGTCATCTCTGCAAGCTTCAATAATTCATCCTTATCAAAAATTAGAGGAGTACCACCTTTAGTTTCAACCATAGGTTCATCGGAATTTAGGAGTTGACTTAAAGTTTTAAATTCCTTAGGTAAATGATCATTAATGCGTTCAACATCTGTTCGCCAAATCCTATCCAGCATACGTGAAATCGACTCTATGTCACGTTGATACATTACTTCTCCCTCTTAGAAAAGATTGCAGTAACCATGGCATGTGCCTTATCAAAGGGTTCTAAATGTACTGTACTAACTATGTTAAATCCACGCTTCTCCAAAGTTGCCATTTCCCGCTTATAAACTTCTGAGGGTTCTAATGTTACATCAACACTTCTCGCTTTAATGGCGAGCATTATGCTTCCCTCATCCTTTAAGAACATATCAGCATTGTCAGCTAGTAGTTTTGCTTGTTCAGGTTGAGCTACATCACAATAAATGGCATTAATCTCCTCTAGTACAATTGTTCTATAACCCTGTGGGATACGGGCATCTGCTAGGATTGGAATCATATTTTTCTTCTTCTCACAGACAGTTATCAATTCCCTGACAACTCTTGGAGCAAATTCAACACAGTATACTATGCCATTTGAACCAACTATATCGGAGACATGGCTTGCAGTTGTACCAGTTGCAGCACCTAGATATAGAACTCGTGCCCCCGGTTTTATGGGAATGTAGTCAACACCCTTCAATATTGCGGCAGCAAGCTTACTTCTATAGGCATTCCAAACTCTATATTCAACGCCTTCATATTCAATTAACATCTCACCATAAACTTTGAAGCCGGGGGAGAGGTTAACAGTGGCCAGTCTCTTAGAGCCATCTTCAAGTTCAACCCAGAAGACGCCGTCAAATTTTTCATGCGGATAAACTTTAGTCAATTCATTCACCTCCGTTTCTTCCTTCTCTTCTTCTCTCTCCGCTCTCTTTTAATTCTAATTCTCTTGGGTGGTTTTGCATATATTTTCTTGATTTCTTCAATTCTTTTATCTAAGTCACTTTTAAGTTCGTCGGCAATATATGTTCCCGTGAAGGCGTCAACTCTTGCTGCTATGGTTAGTTTTCCTGCTAGAGCTCTAGCAATTTTTCCTCTCTGCCATTTTGGTGCTCGATGTATTTCTGGGCATTGGAATATTACTCCATGCTTTGGCGGTTTAGCTCCAGTTCTAAGTGCTCTGAATAGGGCTTTTTCAGCGCCTAGAACTTGAATTGTACTTGCAGGCATCTTGGCTAATTCTTCAAGGCCACCGGCTAGAGATATTAATCTAGCTCCAATCAATGGGCCGATTAGAGCTTTAATATTGGGAGCTACTTCATCCATTGTTTGATCAATATACTTTTCTAAGCTTTCCCGCATGGAGTACATGTCCTTAATGATTGAGGAGAACTGTATCATTGGTTTTATGTCGAAATCAGCGATATCAGCTCCAATTGAAGTGTTCGAGTACTCCTCTATCCTTCTAGCTCGCCCCTCAGGTATGCCTAGCTTGACTAGGTTATCTTTAGTGAAGTTTGAGCGTAATCCAAGAGAAGAAACTAGGCGTACGAATACTCTGTGATCCTTAATTAAATCATTTAGCTCGGGGAAATGTATACCATACCATTCTCTAAGTCTTGTGACGAGGAGGTTTATGGACTTATTTAGGTCGTCAATAGCATTTATTGCTTGTGCAACTAGAAGATCTCTCTTTTCTGCAGCTTCCCTTAATTTTTTCCTAGTTAGCAGCATGGAGACGGAGAAGATAAATTTATCGATTTCCCCATGTGATGATACGATACCTAATTTTAGGAGAGTATCCTTTAAATTACTCCTAAATTTCCTTGCAACCTTATTTGCAGGTTCCACTCGTATGGGTATGGTAGTAATCTTCCTCATAGAGGAAGCTAGTTTTTCATCCTCAACAATTAAAGTGTCAACCTTAAATCCTGTTAAGCGAGTATATAGTTTTTGAATTTCATCGATTAATTCACCTCTTTCTAGAGCTAGTAATTTATCAGCAACAACTTCAACATCTCTAGGCAGCTCCTCAAATAACAAGACATTCCCATTACTATCACAAGCGAAAATAGCGAAGACAGTGTCAAAGACGTATATTTTTCCATTATTACTCACATTCATCACCACACCATTAATGAAATTTCGTAACCCCTTTAAAGTTTCTACATAATATGTAATAAGGGTTAAGTTAATGAACGTTGATTTAACAGTCAATTTGTCTTCATTGAAAATGAGAAATCCATTGATGCTGGCCTCAGGGGTTTTAGGAAATACTGGAGCGATACTTAGGAGGGTGGCTGAGGCAGGTGCAGGAGCAGTAGTTACTAAGTCTATTGGAGTAAAGCCGAAGAAGGGATATTTAAATCCAACCATAGTTGAAGTTGATTGTGGCTTTATAAATGCCATGGGGCTACCGAATCCAGGAGTTAGTGAATTTATAGAGGAGCTTAAAATAGCGAAGAAAAGCGGTGTTCCAGTTATAGCTTCAGTCTTCGGATCAACGGAAAAGGAGTATGCTGAGGTAGCATATAGAATGGAGGAGGCTGGAGCTGATGCAATAGAATTAAATCTTTCATGTCCACATGCAGGGGGATTAATACAGTTTTCTCAAGATCCTAAGAGGACATTTGATGTAGTGAGAGCTGTGAAGAGTGCTGTGAAGATTCCAGTGTTTGCAAAATTGACAGCAGAGGTAACCAGCATAGTTGAGATTGGTAAAGCTGCTGAGAGGGCTGGTGTTGATGGTGTAACTGCAATAAACACGTTGAGGGGTATGGTCATAGATATTGAAGTTGCAAGACCAATTTTATCAAATAAATTTGGAGGCTTATCTGGAAGAGCAATAAAACCTATTGCTATCCGATGTGTCTATGAGCTATATAGAGAGCTGAGTATACCGATAATAGGTGTAGGCGGTATACTGGATTTTAGAGATGTTGTTGAATTTATGATGGCTGGAGCATCAGCAGTACAAATAGGCTCAGCTATTGCAATAAAGGATCTAAACATTTTTAGGGAGATAACTGTTGACTTGAAGAGGTTTATGGAGGAGAAGGGTTACAAGTGTTTAAAAGATATTATTGGTTTAGCGCATGAGGAGGGGTAATATGATTCATAGACCAATGATATGTAAGATAACTAGTATTGTTGACGAAGCTGTTGACAGGAAAACTATCACTGTTAGAGCACCAATAATAGCTAGGAGGGCTGTACCTGGACAGTTTATAATGGTCTGGGCGATAGGTGTTGATGAGATACCTATGGGTATTTCCCATATAGGTGATGAGGAAATTTCATTTACTGTTCATCGAGTAGGGGAAGCAACTGCTGCGTTGCATAGGAGGAAGATTGGGGATGTTATAGGGGTGAGGGGGCCTTATGGAAATGGCTTCAAGATAACTGGGAGAAGAGTGCTTGTCGTTGGAGGGGGGACTGGGATGGCTCCATTAATGCCATTGATAGAAAAGTTGATTGAAAAGAGAATTGATGTCACAGTTATAAATGGAGCAAAGACTGTGGGAGAATTAATATTCCTTAAGAAATTGCAGCAGTGGCACGAAGATGGGGAAATTGAGCTAATAGTAACTACTGATGATGGTACTTTTGGTATTAAGGCTATGGCGTCAGATGTTGTTGAGCAGGTTATCAAGGAAAGGGGAATTGAAGAGGTGTATGTATGTGGACCTGAGAAGATGATGGTTAAAATACTTGAGATTACTGAGAGGTTGGGTGTACATTTACAAGCATCATTGGAAAGGTATATGAAGTGTGCTATTGGCATTTGCGGCTCCTGCACTCTAGATCCTCTTGGATTGAGGGTTTGTAAGGATGGACCAGTCTTTCCCAGCGAGGTTTTGAGGAGGATAAGTGAGTTGGGTAGGTATAGAAGGAATTCTTCAGGGATAAAGGAGCCAGTTTAGGTTAAAATAAAGTTTAAGTATGGCATTTCTTATCACATATGTGGTGAGAAGATATGCCCAGTCACGGTTCACTTACAAAGGCAGGAAAGGTGAGGGCAGCTACACCTAAGATTCCGCCCAAGCCTAGAACTAATCCATTTCCAAGAAAAAGAAGTAGGAAAAATTACTTTAGACGAGTAATTAAGGGCGGCTTGCCTTGGAAGAGGAGACGTTAACTAGTCCACTTTAGGGTTAGACTTCATTCTCTTTAATATCTTGCCAGGTCTGTTAAGCAAGTGTTTGCCATTCTTGAACACTATTTCTCCATTTACTATTACATATTCGATTCCAATTGGCGGCTGTCTGGGGTTTAGGTAGTCGCCTACGTCTCTCAACTTATCTAGGTCGAATATTGTAATGTCAGCCCATGCGCCTTCCCTTAGAATCCCTCTTCCCTCAAGTGAAAATCGCTTTGCAGGTATGGAAGTTGCTTTCTTTACTGCTTCTTCAATGCTTAGGATTTTTAGCTCTTTTACATATCTCCGTATATATCTTGGGTAACCGCCGTAGGTGTTTGGGTGGGGTAGATAGTATGGTGGAACCTTTACCTCCCATTTGAAGTCTAGGGCAAATGTGTCAATACCTATCATTGAATCTGGATGCTTTATAAAGGTTATAACTTCAACTTCATCCACATATGTTAGCTCGTATAATGTTTCTGGATCCTCAATTATTAGGTTGAGGAGCATTTCAACAGGATCTATACCTTTTGATTCAGCTATTTCACCCAGTGTTTTCCCAACATAACTGTTGTTTTTACATTTTCGTATTATTATTTTATCCATCCAGTATGGGTTTATTATAGGGTTTATTGTGTACCACTTACCTGAATAGATGGCTTCCTTTACTTCTTTTCGATAGTCTTCAGCTTTTAAATTCTCAATGAATTTTTCCTCTGAACCTGACTCTCTAATCCAGGGGGCTAGGAGGGCGATTAGTTTCGGAACAGAGAATACACCGCCAGTGGTGTTGGGGATGACGTCGAATGCTACATCGACACCATTTTTCTTTGCATCTTCAATCACCTTTAATGTTGCCTTTGCAGCGGCTTCCAGTAGTGATGGTGGAGGTGGAGGATAGATTGTATATGCAGTTAGAATATGTGAAATTTGAACTGGAACTCCTGTTTTCCTTCCTATTTCAATGGCTTCAATTATCCCCTTGATTTTTTCAGGTGGACGTGTTTCTCTTCGCGTTTCTGTTCGAATGCCAGTTCTCCTCCAGTGTGTAGCGTAGATTCCATCATATTCCTTTACAACTTTAACTAGCTCTATTAGCTCTTGAGTGTTGGCGAAGTATCCTGGAGCATAATCTAATCCTGTTGATAGGCCGTGTGCTCCTGCTTCTAATGCTTCTCTTACATGTTCCTTCATTTCTTCAATTTCATTGGGTTTTGCTTCCCGTTTGTAGTCGTTTCCCATAACTGTTGCACGTATATTATTGTGTCCAACTAGGGGTACGTAGTTTACTGATATCCCCTTTCTCGAGACTCTATCTAGGAATTCATTGAATGTATGCCAGTCAATGGTGAAGCCGAATTTCTCAGCAAGTTTTTCATTTACTTTCTCTATTGGATGCATTAGTGGTGGTTGATATTTAAAGGGTTGTAATTCATGCCACCAGTCTAGTTCCCAGAAGGATAGAAGCCACAAGTCACCTATTGGTGCTGGTGAGAAGCCGCAGTTTCCGCCTATAACTGTTGTTACGCCTTGGGCGATGTAGTTGTCGGCTGTTGGGTACATTAGGAGTGTTTCATCTGCATGTGCATGGACGTCGATAAATCCTGGTGTAACTGTTAGGTTGGTTGCATCGATAATAACGTCGGCATCTTCTTCAATTTCACTTTTCGTTACATATATGATTTTACCATTTTTTATGCCGATGTTGCCTGTGAAGGATGGGGAATTTGTTCCATCAATTATATTGCCATTCCTAATTATTATGTCAAGTTTCGCCATATAATCACACCATTAACTTAAGCTTTTTAAAGCTGTGATTGTTTCTTGTATTATAATGTTTCTCTTAGCTAGTTCTCTTGTAAATTCTTCAAATTTACTTGGAGGGAGAGCTAGTTCTGGTGGGATTACTCCTGGACCATTCACATCGCCTTTAACGAGCATTCTTGCCATAATGGCGCAGGGGAAGCCGCTTGTTCTCCCCATGGAGGTAACTTTTTCTTTGGGGTCATAGTAGTCAACCATTCTATAGTTGCAGTGTATTTGGGTGTTTTCTTTCAATCCTATGACGTCTACGATTAATATGGTTAAGTCTTTGTCATCTTCCTTCATTTGAAGTTTATCGCTGAATAGTTTTATGGAGAGATCACGTGGAGTTATGTTTTCATCATTAACCTTTACTGGATTGGTGTTGAAGAAGCCTAGTTCTCGTAGAACTTTAATTTTTTCAGCGTGACCTGGCCATCTAATGGTTTTTTCAGCCATGTTTGGAATATGCTTCATGGTGTAGATTAGTGTTGATAGACCGTCGGTATAGAAGCATTCGAGTTCACCTAATTCTGGGTCGGTGAAAACTTCTATGCCTGATAGTGGAGGGACGTAGATTATCTTTCCATCTTTAACTATTTTTGCAGGACTAATGTATTCTTCAATTAGGCTTTCAACTGAGAAAACTATCTTATAGTCTAGTGGTGGCTTTGGGTTTAGTGGTATGCCTCCAACTCTTATGTATGCTTCATGGACTTTCTCCATTTTGCTTGCACCATAGGCTATAAGCATGTTGCTTAGGCCTGGAGCTACACCGCAGCCTGGAATTATGGTTACATCATTTTTTCTTGCTTCTCCATCTAGGTCTAATTGCTCTTCTTCGAATGCTAGGTCTACTAGGCTTACACCTGCTTCTATGGCTGTTTTACTGGTGTGTAATACGAATCTGTGGGGTAGTGCACCTAGAATGCAGTCATATTTCTTCATTAATTTTAGGAGTGAGTTTTTATCCATTACATCCATTTTAATGGTTGATAGCTTTTCACTTTTAACTGACTCCTCCAACATTCTTAGTCTTTGAGTGTTAATGTCTATGGCTGCTACTTCACTTATTGATTCATCTTTAACTAGATCCTTTACAATTGCATATCCCATTAGGCCTGCTCCAAGAACAAGCATCTTCATATATATCACCTATATTGAGATATCATAACTTGTGTTATACATAGATTGTGTATGGCTTGAAAATTTATTTGTCCTTAATCCAATTTTCTAGGAAGCTTTGTAGTTGAATTAGATCTTTATTTCCTATTGCGTTTAGGAGTTTTAGGATTAGGTTTCTTGTACGCTTACTCCATGAGATTAGGGTTATTTCAATTGAGAAGTTGGGTTGAATTATTTTAGGTGTTTCAATTTTAAATCTATTCCTAGAGATTTGAAGTATGCTTCCATGTATTAGTTTGTTTGAGAATTTTCTTAATGTTTGGAGGCGTTGAAGTTCTCTGTCGATTGGAGATATAGTTGACTGGGTTTTAATTACATGGTCTAGTATGTCTGAGTACTTGCTTCTTAATTGACTTATAATGCTTGGCTTGGATAGTCCTTTACTTGAAAGTTTAACTGCATCCTCTTCTATGTAGCTCATTACAATGCTTAGTACATCTAGCTTTGCATATAGGTTTCCAAATCTCTCTAAAGCTTCAATTAGATTGTTGGTGAAATTTCTAGTTGTTTTCCCCTTCAGTTTCTCTAGGAATTTTGTGATTATGAATCTATGTTCATCACTGTGCTTTTCAATTGTTATGGTTAAGTCGTAGTATGCTGGTAGAGTTCTATCACCATAAATTTTAATTGAGGTGAAGTATTTTTGTGGATCTAGGAATATGAAGAAGCCGTTTTTTGAGAGGGATTTAACAGTTAACTCTAATTTCTTAATTGAACTCTTAATCTTCTTATCAGAGGCATTTTTTAATGCTTCTTCAAGTATTGAATCAACTATTGGTTGAGGAAGAAACTTTGAGATTGGAAATATTTCCTTTAAAACATAGTTTTCAGAGAAACCTTGACCGAGTAGGTCCAATGCAGCATTTAAGCAAACATCCCTTCTAATCTCAAATATGCGTTCAAGATAAAAGTCAAATTTAGATTTATCTTCAATAAAATTTAAATTGGAAAGCCTAGCCAATATACCGTCATTATCACTTCCAGTCAATATTAAATATCGAATTAAAGCTTCATCAAACTTAACTTTCAATACATGCTACCCCATTCTATGCCATTAAAATAAGTGGGAAAGAAAAATAAAAACTTATGTCAAATAGGAA
>JANZKD010000001.1 GCA_025061245.1 Candidatus Culexmicrobium profundum | reverse complement strand
GAGAAGGAAGAACAAAGGGATTCGGCATAATATTAAAAGTATTCTAAATTAAGATAAAGCTAGATCCCTAAAGAATTTAGCAGCCTCTGCTGGATTTTCAGCATTGAAAATGGATCGCCCAATAATGAAATATTTTGTTCCAGCTTCTAAACACGCCTTTATTCTCCCACCCTGTACTCCAATGCCCGGTGAGAATATTGGAACCTTACCTTGAAGAATGCTTGAAATTATTTTAATTTTCTCAGGATAAGTTCCACCAACAATCGCACCATCAGCATTCCATTCAAGAGCCCTTCTTGCGAAAAGCTCATACAAGAAAATTTCTCTACCAGACACGGGATCCTTAACAAGTAATTCATAGCTTTCAGGAGCAGCTTTATGGGTAGTATATACAAGCAAAATAATGCCTCTTCCACCATATTCCTTTGCAACTTGAAATATTGGTTCTGCTCCTTGAGCCCAACCAATTATTGGATTAATAATCATTGCATCAAAACCAGCCTCAAAATAATGACGAGTAGCCCATGCATTAGTATGCCCAACATCACTTAACTTACAATCCATTATCACGGGCAAACCAAAATTATGAGCTAAATCAATGATCTCTTTAACTCCATAATAAAGTCCAAGTGGAAGTAAGAGTTGCATATTTATCTTAACACCGCAAATATATGGACTAACGTCTCGAAGAATTTTAATAGCTCTACTTTTTAACTGTTCCTGAGTTAAATCTCTAGGTAATGCTGAAGGATCTAAGGCTAAAATAATTCTACTATTCTTCTCAAGAGAAACTCTATTAAGCTCATCCTTAAACACAACTAACACCTCAAACCTTAAAACCTAATTTAGTTGAAAGTAATTTAAAGTTAACTGTAAAAACGAGTTCAATAAGCTGAGATAAATTTAAGAAAAAGGAGACAAGTAATATAATGGGCGATGAAGAGGGCTGGTATTTCCAAGTTAACCAATGAAGAATGACACCAAAGCTGAGCCCCTCAAATTAACAATAAAATAGAAAGCATATTATCCATCAAGATTTACTAAACATAGGGGAAAATATGGTGGAAATTGAGATAAACAAAGATGTAAAACGAGAATTTGAAGGCATTTCTCTCGGAATAGCTTTAATCAAAAACATCCACGTAGAAAAGGACAATGACAAATTGAAAGCAAAAATGAGAGAAATTGAAGAGAAAATTAGAAAGCAAATTAAAATCGAAGATTTAAAGGCAATGCCCTTAATTAAAGCGTATAGAAAATTTTATTGGAGAATAAAGATTGACCCCACAAAGCAAAGACCTTCCGCAGAAGCATTAATTAGAAGAATATTAAGAGGCAAAAACATTCCACATATAAACACAGCAGTAGATGCCTATAATTTAGCTTCAATTGAAACACAGATACCAATTGGAGCATACGATTTTGACAAAATAAAGGAACCATTAATTCTAAGATGGTCAAAGCCGGGAGAAAAATTTAAGGCAATTGGTGAAGAGGAAGAAGAAGTTGAGAAACAACTAGTAATTTCAGATGCTGAAAAAATAATAAACCTCTATCCTCACAGGGATGCAGATGAAACAAAAATAACTAGAGAAACAAAAAATGTTTTAATTGTAGCTTGTGGGGTACCCAATGTTCCATTGAAAAAAGTTTTAGAAGCTACTGAAAAAGCAGCGGAAAACATCACTAAGTACTGTGGAGGAAAAGTAGTAGAAATTAAGACGATAACTTGAACCAATTCTTTAATTACTTTGTATTACAATAATTTTTTAGGTGTTATTATGAAGAATGATAGAATTCGTGAACCACCTCTACCTCCAATTGAACCATTTATCTACGACGCGCATTGGACAGGAGATATACTCAAACTTTTAATGCACATCGTTAAAAAACAAAATGAAATAGATAAGAAGCTCGATGAAATAATTAAAAAACTCGATAAAATTCTAGAATCTAAGTGAAGAAAGATTAAATGAATCTTCGTTTTTTAATGTATTTACCTGTTATAGGAATATGTCTACCACATCTAGGACACCTACTATCTGAAGTAACTCGATAATCTACAACAGTATAACCATACCTCTTTATAAGCAATTCACCACATTCAGGGCAATAGGTATTTTCATATGAATGACCGGGAACATTTCCAATATAAGGATAATTCACTCCTAATTTTTTAGCTAGATTATATGCAAATTCTAATTTTTCAATTTTAGTAGGAGGATTATGAAACTTATATGCAGGATAATATCGTGTAAAGTGTATAGGAGTATCAGGTCCAACCTCCTTTAAATGTCTCTCAATAATCCATCTAATACATTCTTCATCATCGTTAACACCAGATATAAGCAAGTTCACCATCTCTACATGAATACCCATTTGCTTAGCTTCCCTAGCATTTCTCCAAACATACTCAACATCAAGTCCACCGCAATATTTTTTATAAACCTCATCATCTCCCTTAATGTCAATTTTCAATCCATTAAGACCACTATCCTTCAAAATCTTAAGTGCTTCAAATGTCATGTACCCATTACTCACATAGGTGTTATAGAGTGAAAACTTGGATGCAAGCTTAAAGGCATCTACTGAAAATTCAAATAGCATGGTTGGTTCTGTAAAACTTACACATAATCCATCATCTCTACTAGATAAAGCCTTTCTAACAATTTTTTCAGGAGAAACAAAGAAAGCTGTTCTAGGATTGGGTGGCTGTTTGCTTAAATGCCAATTTTGACACCAAGGACAATTAAAATTACAACTCCAAGTGGAAAAAGTTAAAGCCGTTGATCCAGGCCAAAAATGAAAGAAGGGCTTTATTTCTATAGGTCTACTCTCAATGGCATTCAAATCACCATAAACTAGCGTATACAAGACCCCATTAATATTAACCCTAGTTCTACAGAAACCAAATCCTCCTCTAGGAATATTACACCTTCTTTCACATAGATTGCATTGTACAACATCATTACGCTTGGACTCATATAAAAGAGCCTTTCTTACAGTTGGATACCTTAAATAACTTTCATCATACATGTCAAGTAAACCATCACTCTCTAAATAAATAAGTTTATAGCTTAAACTCGATGGTTTCATATTGAGAATACTAAATGGTGAAAATGTAATGGAAACTATTATTAGAGAAAATGATAATGTACTGTTGTATTTAACAAAGAAAAGAACATACCTTGTAACAGTAAAACCTGATAAAACTCTTCACACGCATAGAGGATATATTAAACTTGATGAATTAATAGGGAAAAAATATGGTGAAACAATTAAAAGTCATCTAAATACAGACTTCATTATATTGAAACCTACAATAAGAGATTACATCTTAAAATTCACAAGGAAAACTCAGATAATATATCCTAAAGACATTGCACTGATGATATTTTATAGTGGTATTGGTCCAGGAAGCAGAGTTGTTGAAGCTGGAACAGGGACAGGAGCACTTACAAGTGCACTCGCACACTATATTAGACCGACTGGAAAAGTCTATAGCTACGAAATTAGAGAAGATTTTCTCTTAAATGCAAAGAAAAATTTAGAAAAGGCAGGTCTCATCAATTATGTTGAATTAAAATTAAAGGATATAACTGAAGGAATAGATGAAGAAAATGTTGATGCAGTATTTTTAGATCTAGCGACACCATGGTTAGTGGTTCCTCATGCACGTAAAGCTCTAGCTGAATGGGGAACCTTTGTAAGCTTTAGCCCTACAATCGAACAAATAGTAAAAACAGTTAAAGCATTAAGGGAAAATGATTTTATAGCAATAGAGTGCATGGAATGTTTAATGAGAAGAATAATGGTTAGTCCAAGTGGTACAAGACCAGAATCCCGCATGATTGGACACACAGGTTATATTATATTTGCAAGGAAAACTCTGAGGGAGAAAGCATGAAGAAAAATATAGAGATACTGCCAATAGCATTGCTACTTCTTTTAATCTTAACATCTATACCACTAATTGTAAATGCAAATGACCTGTCAACACATGAACAGAAAGGAGGAACATACAACTATACAATAACAGTCAACGATGAAGGAGAAGCACATATAGAAATAGAATATTCAACATCTATGAATAGAGGAACATCATGGGTACTAGTACCAAAAAACTTCACCCCATGGGAATACCAAGTAATTAGGGGAGAAATAATAGATTATAGTATAAGCGACGCATATGCATCAAGCGAAGAGAAATATGTATTCTATAATAATTTCACATTCAACTTTGCTGGAAAACATGGATTTAAACTTCTAATCACATATAATATGAATTATGGATCAATAATAGTTGAACCAAGAGGCTTCTTCTACTCACCCCAAATAGGATTCAGCACAAAAGATGAAGCAACAATTTTCGTTAGATTCCCTAAATCAGCTAAATTAAAAGAAGAAGCAATGCTACCAAAACCAGAAGCCATCTCTGAATATGACGAATATTTTGAAGTTACCTTCAAAATAAAAACAAATTTAGCAAGAATAGCCATCGAGTATACGATAGATAAACCATTAAATAAAACAATAATTGAAAATGACATCTTCCATATAAAAACACCAACTAGATACATTGACTTAGCTGAGCGACTATTACACGCATATGAGAAAGTTTATGAAAATATGACTGAAATTTTTGCAGTAAACTTAAGTGATGTAGAGGTAGAATTTTTTGCCCCAACATTAGAAGATTTATGGATTGCCGGTTTCATACCATTCAATGGAACACATTTAGGTGAAATAAACTTAAACTTATTCTTTGTCAGAACTGCAGTGGGATACTGGGAACAAATTGCCATTCATGAATTAGTACATCAATTCGTATGGACTGCTGGAATTTCACCAAACATACTCTGGTTCCATGAAGGCTTAGCAGAATATATAAGCTATGAACTAACTTTAAGAGCTGGATGGACAGGGGCAGAAAGCAAAAGAGAGGAACTTGAAGCACTAGCTGAAAACCTTAAACCTAATCTTGGCTTCATTCAAAAATGGCGGCCAGGAAAACAGGATAGCAATATTATAGCATATTATGCAGCATCATACCTCATCGTAAAGGAAATAGCAGAAGAAAACGGAGGACTAGAGTTCTACAAATGCTTCTTTAATAAAATAAAGAGTTTAGGAAACATAACAACAATAGACACATTGATACACTATCTCAGCTCTTGCTCAAAAACAGATTTAACATCAAAATTTGCTAAATGGGGATTCAACATCGTGGATATATACATAGTCCAAGAAGCCATAAAGCAAGGAAAGAAAATAGTAGAAGAACAATTACCCATAGCTCAGCCATGGCTATTTATAGCTAAAAAATTACTAGAACAAGCTGAAAACGCTCTTAGACAAGGCGACTTAAAAACAGCCATAATAAAAGCATCCATTGGAGAAACAATAGCAAAAACATCTTTAACATTAACAATAATAACTATAGCCGCCATCATATTACTAGTCTTAAGGAGGATTAAATATGAAGAAGAAATCAAATTATGAAGAAATAAGAATTATAGGATTGAGAGGTATTCCAATCATAAAAGAAGGAGACGACATAGGCAAGATTATATGTGATGCGGCAAAGGAACAGCACATAGACATAGAAGATGGAGACATAATTGTAATTGCCAGCAAAATCGTATCTAAAGCTGAAGGACGTCTAATACATCTAGATACAGTTACACCATCAACCTTCGCACTTAGAGTAGCCGAGTTAACTGGAAAAGACCCCAGACTCGTCGAATTAATTCTTCAAGAAAGCAATAAGATCGTAAAAATGAAGGGAAGACACTTGATTATGGAAACTAGACATGGATTTGTATGTGCAAATGCAGGTATTGATAGATCAAATGTTAAAGGTGAAAAAGAAATAGTATCGCTCTTACCAAAGGACCCAGATGCTTCAGCTCGCAAAATCATGGAACGTATAGGAGAACTGACAGGTAAAAAAGTTGCAATTATAATTTCAGATACATTTGGAAGAGCATGGAGAAGAGGACATGTTAACTTTGCAATTGGAATAGCGGGAATGAAGCCAATAAAAGAGTACATAGGGCGATCAGATATGTTTGGATATACCTTAAGAGTAACTCAAATGGCAGTAGCAGATGAATTAGCAGCCGCAGCAGAGTTAGCCATGGGAAAAGCAGACGGCATTCCAGTTGTAATAATTAAAGGATACGACTATCCTAAAGGTGAAGGAACAACTCAAGAACTAATATACCCTGAAGAAAAAGACTTATTTAGATAACTTTCTAATTGCTTCTTTAACCATATTTAAGCCGGTTAACGCAAGTTCCTTAGCATAATTTGCATCCAAACTTTCACTAAAAACTCTAAACACAGGCTCAGTTCCAGAAGGCCTTAATAAAAGCCAGCTATTATCATCAAAAATAATTTTTAATCCATCAATATCAATGATCTCTTTATAATCAAAATCTAAGACTTTAACCTTAAGATAACTTAACACTCTCTCTTTAATCTCATTAGGACAAGAAACCTTATACTTAACTTGATGAAACCTTGGAAACATTTCTACAGCCCTACTCAAAGTATGATACTTAGACAGTATTTCAAGTAACTTACCAAGTGCAAGTACAGGATCACCATAAAGAATATTTTCTGGCCAAATATATTTCCCAGATTCCTCAAATGCAAAAACACAACTATTTAGAGACTTAATAGAAGAAGCAATTTCAGGAGGACCAATTCTTGTAAAATGAACATTACCATTCAATTCTTTCGTAACATGTAAAATTAGATTTGAAGTATTAATTGGACATACTATTATTCCACCACCTTTACGTAATAATTCCTCTCGAGCAAAAAGGCAACCAGCAATATCACCCCACAAAATCACACCCAAATCATCAATAAAGAGGCATCTATCCCCATCACCATCAGTAGCCAAAGCGAAATCAGCCTTAATTTTAGTTAATAACCTTGAAGTTGACTCTAGTAATTTAGGGTGCAAATCTGCTCCACGTCCAGGAAAATATCCATTAGGAAAATCATTAATGCAGAAAACTTTACATCCAAATTCCCTAGCAATGAAAGGAAGAAACATGGATTGTGCACTATTACATAGATCTAAGATTACTTGGCAACCTAAACTGTTAACAAGCTTCATATTAACAAGCCGAGTAACAGAATTTAAGTAGACTTCAAAGATTTCTTCAACACTAAGGCCAACTACTTTACCTAGACTAGTAGATGAATTATATTTAAACTCTTTAAATGTGAAGTATTCTAAAATTTTGCTTTCATCCCTACCTAGCTCAGCAGTATCACCATGAAAGAAAAGTACACCTCCAAATTGTGGTGGAACATGACTAGCTGTAATCATAACCGCTCCATCCAGCTTATAGCTTTTAACGACATGAAGAAGTGTAGGTGTAGGTATAACACCACAATCAACAACATCTACACCACCCGACAAAAGACCAGAAACACATGCCTCAAATAACATGCGTGAATGCAAGCGTACATCCCTACCAACAGCAACAGTTCCGGATCCGCCAATAAAAACTGCAAAAGCCTTTGAAAGCTTAACAACCAACTCTGGAGTTAAAAACTTATCAATCTCACCCCGAACACCAGAAGTACCAAAAAGCCTTGAAAAAGCCATATTTTACCCTACATAGTCTAAATAAGACATCTCAAATAAAACATCCGATTACCATGGAGGATTAATTGATAAGCCAATAATCAAGCCAAACATATAGACACACATAAGAAAGAAAACTAAATCAAAATCTAAAACCTTCAATACAAACATGAAAAGCAACAGCACAATTAAAATAAATGGATTACTCGTAATAGACAATAAAATGAAAAGAGAAATCGAAAAAATGAATATTAATAGTGAAAGTTTAATATTGATTTTAGCCCCTCAATTTTGAGACATAAAACGTATTTAAAGACTGTGGAAAAATGCTAGCCAAAGAAAAAAAGATCATAAAAATAGCAATAAAAACTATTAACCAAAATTTAAAGAAAGCACTACTACTATGGATAATATACTTCGACGTATTACTCATAATTTCAACAACCACCATAATTGGAGTATACTCAAGAACAGTAGTTGAGGAAAATCCAGCAGTCAAATGGATATTTAATAGAAATCCCTCGGAAGCCATAGTTCTATCACTAATAGTTAATGCAATTTACGCAACCCTATACATTATGGTCTGGCTAATATCCTTAGTCTTAAGTGCCATGTGCTTCAAGTCAACCTCCAGTAGAGAATTTAAAACAATGGAAAAAATAAGCATTCTATACCCAGCATTCACATTTTCAATGCTATTCTTAAACTTAATGAATGACATTTCAACATTATTCATGTGCAAATCAATTTTAGGCATAAACTATCTTCAATATCAAAGTATCTCAATACTACTAAGCATAACATATCTGTCAATATTCTATATAGCACTAATCTACCTCAAAACCAATAGTAAACTTGGGTGAAGACACCTCACAAAAAGGGACTAGAGAAGCAATTTAGTTCAAAAAGGAAACAAAATAGCAGAGAAAATGAAATTTAGCATGCTAATTTCCGAAAAAATGAAAAATAAAAACAAGAGAATAATTTAACTTAAAAACAACCAGTAAAAAAGAGAAAAAACTAAGAAATAAAGTGAGAAAATTAACTAAAAAGAAAATTTTCAGAGTAGAAAGCTTTTTAAGTAAGTTTGAATCTTTAAAAGAAACTAGGTGAGATGTACACTCAAATCTTGGTTGGGAGGGCGGTAGGTCGTCACATCTATGGAAGCCTCTATGGCTGTCCAAGAGAACTTTTAAGTAGCCATGAATATATTAAAGAAGTTGTTATTGAAGCAGTTAAAGCGGCAAAGGCAACTTTATGCCAAGTTGAAGCATATCATGTTGAAAATTATATTGCTGCCATAGCAATAGTGATGGAATCACATATAGCAATCCATGCATGGCCAGACCACAATTATGCAACAGTCGATGTATACACCTGTGGAGACACAGATACGGACGCAGCTTTTAACTACATAATAGAAAAATTGAAACCAAAGAAATACACAAAATATTTTGCAGATAGATCAAGCTAACCAATTCAACATTAGGAGGCAAACCATTGAAATCAGAGAAATATAGATGTATATATTGTGGAAAAGAAAGTGAAAAAGAAATATGCAATAAATGTTTAAGTGAAAGAGATGTCGAAAGAATAAAAAAGGAAACACTATTCAAAATCGATGGAATACTACCATTAAACATATTCAGAAAATTCCTCTTAATAGCAATAGCGAGAAACTTTCCATCCATAATGACAGAATACTTCAGTGGAAGAAATCTATTCCCAGAAATTGAAGGAAGAATAAAAGTTCACGCAGCAAAAAGAGAAATTATCGGTAGCTTCGAAATAAGAAGCGGAGAAATAGTTGACATTGTAAGAGCAGAGGATATACAAAAAATTTCATATAAAAGTAGAAGTAAATTAACAAGCCTAAAATGGAGATCAATATATAAAGAGAAGGGAGAAATCCATGGAATTGCAACAGTCTGGACATTAAAGAATCTTCATACAGCAGGAGTAAAACTAGAAACATTAACTATAAAACCAATAATATTAGGAAGAAAAATATTAGCCAAAGAACATTGAAAGAAGCCTCAATAGTGGTGTTGGATAAATACCTAAAACCACTGTGACAAGCGCTAAGATAAACATTGGAATAGTTACAAGTAGTGGAGCTTCATGAACTTCATCTAAATGCTCAGGTAGTGGTCCAAAGAATATTCTCCTAATAGTCCACAAGGCATATCCAGCAGTCAAAACAGTTCCCATCAATGCAACAATTGTTATCAGTAATCGAACTGCATTATGGGCTTCAATAGCTCCAGCAAAGGCCCCAGTGAAAATTAACCATTCACTCTGAAAACCATTAAGAGGAGGAGTACCAGCAATACCTAAGAAGCCAATCAAAGTAAATATCGTAGTTAAGGGCATTTTACTAGCTAAGCCACCAAGCCTCTTAATGCTACGTATACCATGGGTCTCAAGCATAATTGCACCAGCCATCATGAAGAGAATAGCCTTACACGTACCATGACTAACATAGTGAAACATTGAACCACTAATTCCTTGAGGATAACTACTTGTAATTCCAAACAATAAATATCCCATCTGAGAAACACTTGAATATGCTAATAATCTCTTTATATCGTCCTGAGCCAAAGCCATGATGCCACCATAAATCATAGTAATCAAAGCCAAAACACTAAATACCAAGCTAAATTGCTCGAAAACTTCAGGGAATAATATATAGGCTAATCTAACTAAAGCATAGCCTCCAAGTCCAATCATAGCAGGAGATAGGAGGGCACTAATTGGAGTAGGAGCCTCTGCATGTGCATCGGGAAGCCATGTATGTAGAGGAACAATAGCCATCTTCACTGCAAATCCAAGAAACATTGCCAAAACAACCCATCGTAGAAATCCTACTGAATGAGAACCCTCATGAACCAATGACAATAGTACTGGTATATCGAAGGTTCCAAAGGCCGCATAAACAGCCAATATACCTGCAAGTAGAGACAATGCACCAATATGAGTATAAATGAAATACTTTAGGGCTATCTTCTCTCTCTCACCATAACCCCAAATGTTAATTAAAGCCCACGAAGGCACCAGCATCAATTCCCAGAAGAAGTAAAACTGAATCAAATTTGTTGACATAGCAGTACCAAGCATACCGACCGCATACAGGAGATATAATGCATAATAGGCACCATGACCAGATCCACACTCACCCAACTTATGCTCCATATAAGGCATCGAGTAGATTGCAACGACAGTACAAAGTAATGCTATTGTAAATATAATTGGTGTACTTAAACCATCAGCCATCAACCCAAAGTTTAAACCTACTGATGGAGCTAGTGGCCAAACTCCTAAAACAACTCCATTTTTCGACACATAGTTCACTAAGTATAATGTAACAAGGGTGGTGTAAGCTAATGGAAGAAAAGCAATCCAACCAGTTCTCCAACCAAGACGCTTACTAGAGCAATAAGCTATTGGAACAAAGATTAAGGGTACAACCAAGATTTGAGCAAGTAGATTTGCTGGGCCGGTCACATGACAACCTCCCAAATTAAGCGTCAACTAATTGCATTATGCAGTCTATACTAACCATATAAAACATTTATGCTAAACAAGATGATGCAAATTTATAAAATCAACATCAATTTTTAGCCTCTAGAATGACAGGAATTCTCTCATCAAGAATATGTTTAATTATTTCATCAACCCTTTCGAATAAACTCTTCGACACCATATTCATTTTAAGTGCCTCACAAAGTTTATCTCTATCCAGAACAGAAACATTATCCTTATAATCAACGCAAACATCAACTTCTAAATCAACATATCTAATAAAATTCGAGTAAATCTCTATTGGAGTATTAATATTGATGTAAGCACCCTTAAACTTACCTTCACATGAAAAATATCTAGTCTCTAAAAACCATTCACCAATTTTAGCCCTGGTTATAGCATAATCACCTGGAGATTTCACTACATTTAATCCATCATAGACGCCCGGACTAACAATATTACGTCTCAACACAATTGTACCATCAGATTGATTAAAATGTTCAATTCTTGCAGGTCCAATATTTATCGTCTTACCATTCAATTTTACATGTTTAATTACAATGTCATCACCCTCTTGAGGCAAGTTAATGGATAATAACTGGTTAAGACGACTTAATACTTCCTCACGACTAGAACCCTTTCTAAGAAGAGACTCTGCCATGTCAACTAAAGCTGAAAGTTCAGTATTAAATGATTTCAAGTAGTGATGACCTGGCACTGTAGGAGTTACTTCACTACGTATAGTATCAAGGATCTTTTTGGATTCAGATGGAAACTCGACATCTAGGAAAACTAAACCATCCATCAAAATAGCAGGACCATTAACGTTACTTGCTCTACTAATAAACAATTTACATCTATCAAGAAGTTTCAAAATTTCACTTTTTAAATCCTCCTCAGAAACTGAAAGAGCAGCCGTTCTCCAAATAATACCCCAACCTCTAGGTCTCAACTCCTGGCCAAGCTTCACCAGAAATAAACGTTTATCAGGATCTCTAATTTTTCTACTAATTTTAATAGTTTCTTTTGGAATTAAAATCGCGTAATTACCTACAATCTTAATATCTGTGGATAAAAGAGCATGTCTACCACGAAAACGCTCTCTATCAACTTGAACGATAAGCTCATCACCGACAAAAACATTACTGCTCTTTAAAATTCCAAAAACATCAGGTTCTATTTCTACATAACATATTCCTCTAGACTTATCAACTTCCCTAACAATCCCTTTATAAATACCTCCAACTTGAGGCTTCCAACATCTAATTATAGCATCCAGTAATCTTCCATGAAGAATAGAAGCAATAGAAGGTTTAATTTCAGGTAAGCAAAGAATACTAACTCCTTGCTTATCCGTTCGATCATAAATATCAACATCATAAGGTTTTAATGAAAAAGGCAGGTCAAATCTCTCCTCAATTACAACTGACGGCTGAACAATTTCAAAATTCTCATCCAAAAATATCTTTGTCAACGCAGTAGCATAAATCCCTCTAATCCTCACTCTATACATTCCATCACCCTCTAATAACATTCAACCCTAAAGACATTGCCAACTTTTGAAACTTTAAAATTAACATCAAGAAACATTTTCATTAACCGCATATTAGTTGAAAGATGCTCTGTTATAGATCTAACAAGAAAGCAAGAATAACCCTTAGCTAGAGCCATATAAGGAATTAGTATATCTGCCAAATGAACATCAACAGTTGAATTAATCTTCAACTCAGCTAAAAGCTTCTTAGCAGCCTCACCACCAACCACCTCACTGGGCTTTCTAAGAGCACCAATAGCATCCGAACCTAACCTGCACCCCTCACTAAAGTCAGCCCATAAAGTTATGGAACTACCCTTCTGTAATGGATTCGAAAAGTCATAAACTACATCAATATTAACATCTACATCAATACCTTTAGATTTCAGTAGATTTAATGCAGATTTAGCTTGACGATCAGCTACATGCCTATCCTTAAGATAAGTACACACAGAAATACCACTAATACAATCAAGTGTACCTCTTCTATCAAGAAGCACAGGTTTAATTCTATTCAAAGGAGAAACTTTTAGGGTAACCCACCCCATACCTTTAGGATAATAACCATACTTTAACACCTCAACTGAAGCATTGACATTAAATTTTCTTAAAACATACAATAACACAAACTTTATGTAATTTATTGTAGGAGAAAAACGAACATCAGTCCCACCCTTAACAATGTTAATTTCAACTAATTTATCTGCTAAAACACTTATTGGAAGAATAGTTAGAATAACCATTGGAATACTGCCTGCAGTACCAATTTCAATAGTGAACTTACCGCCTCCAACACCATCAGGCTCAAAATAAAGCTCTCTCGAACCAATAGAAGCACCCTCAATCCTAGCATTACAAAGCCTCGCTACAGCCAAAACAGCCTTAAGATGTTGAGGCTTTAAACCTGGAGGCTTACGTTTTGCTCGGATATTAAATATGTATAGTTTCTCATTAAGAAGAGCAGATAAAAATAGAGATAATCGTAAAATTGTACCACTACCGCTTCCAATAGAGCCATCAACTTTAATCATCATAAGCACCCTGCAATGTAAATAAATTACTCAACCTCAACATATCTCATTAATCTCACTCTAATTATCGTTACCAATTAAAAGCTAATAAGAGTGCAATAAAAAAGATTGCACAGAAAATTATAGTCCTAATAAAATAAGTAAGGCACCAACAACCAAGAGGCCAAAAACTATTCCAAGCATATTGTACGACAGAATTCCAGTCTGAATTCTTCGAAACACCCTATAGAAGGCAACCACAGCCTTAGCTAAAGCATAATTTGCACCATCAATTACCTTCACTTCTAAACTTCTAAACAACCCTGCACTCATTTTTATAATTCCATTAGCAACCACATAGTTAACCTTGTCAATCACAGCCTTCTCGAGATTTTTAAATAGGACAGAGCTCAAGTCAATCAGAGAGTATACAAAGACCTTATAGTATGTAGGGTTCATATACCATCGATTCCACAAGAAATTATATATTGGCTTTAGACCATACCTATCCACAAATTTTACTGGATCTACTCTCCTTGAAACATACATAAGATAACCAGGAATTCCACCAAGAAGAAGCATTGAAGCAGTTATAACCATAGTCATCAACTGGGTTGGCGGACCAGCAGGCTCAGCAGTAGTTGAAATTGCGAGAAGCGATGAATGTATACCGTGATGAGGGAATATGGATGGCTCAAGAAACTCTTCTAACATATGCTCAAACATAGGACCCATAAAACCAATACCAATAGTAGCAACAGCTAATATTAAATATGGAATCCACATTACAGATGGAACTTCATGTACATGATGACCATGACGTTCAAGCTCCTCCAAATGATGACTCTTCTTACCCAAGAAAGTTATACTAATCATCCTAATACTATAGAAGAAAGTCATTGCAGCAGTAATAGCAGCCAAAGCTAACAATAAATATTGTCCAGACTTTATACATGCACCAAAAACAGCCTCCTTACTCCAAAATCCACTTAATGGTGGAATTCCTGACAATGACAAAGCACCAATGAGCATACATGCAAATGTAATTGGCATTTCCCTCCTAATACCACCCATCTCAAACATATCAGTTGTCTCACATGCATGTAAAACGGATCCAGCAGCCATGAAGAGTAGCGCCTTGAATATAGCATGGCTCATCAAGTGAAATACACCTGCAACATAACCACTAGCAGCATGTTCACCAGCCAATCCACCAGCACCTAAACCAAGCATCATATAGCCTATCTGTGAAACAGTTGAATAAGCTAAAACCTTCTTCAACTCCCTAGCAACCATAGCTTGAGAAGCAGCTAGAAAAGCTGTAAAAGCACCAATCCACGCAACAGTTAGGAAGAATTGATTTTGGGCTGTAAGTATTACTCCCTCGAACCCGTTATGAACTCCCTCAGCAGCTAACTTAAAGCTCTCAGTGAAAATAGGGAAGACTCTAGCAGTAAAGTAGACACCAGCCTTAACCATGGTAGCAGCATGTATTAGAGCTGAAACAGGAGTTGGACCAGCCATTGCCTCAGGAAGCCATTCATGTAATGGAAATTGAGCGGATTTACCGATAGGACCACCAAAAAGAAATAATGCTACTGGTGCAATTAAACCAACCTTAGCCAACTCAACTATCCATTCATGATTTTGTTGAAGTTCCATGAAATTAAAGGTCTTAGCTTGAGTAAATATTATGAAAGCAGCAATCATTAGAGCTACATCTCCAGCCCTAGTCATTATGAAAGCCTTCATACCTGCATGTGAAGGTGGAACATCTCCAACCCATCTCTTACGCTCATCTCTATACCAAAAACCAATGAGCTGATAGCTGCATAAACCAACACCCTCCCATCCAAATAACATTTGAAGAATATTATCAGACATTACGAGGAGAAGCATGTTTCCAATAAAGAAGTTCATGAAGAACCAATACCTAGTTAAACCCTCCTCTCCATGCATATAGCCCAAGCTGTAAATTAGAATTAAAAAGGAAATCCAAGCTACAACATTAGCCACTAAAACACTTAATGGATCAACAAGCACACCAACATTAAGCTTAGCTCCAGGAACAATGATCCACTCATACTTCCAATCAGCAGGAATCGGAACCAAACCCTTACCTGGAATATAAAATTTACCAGCCATTATCGCTGGTATCATAGATGCAGCCATAACAGCAGCTAAAAAACCAAATAAAACAGCAGTATAATCTCGAGCCTTCTCACTTATTCTAGCTATAAAGGGAGTTAGCATCGCTCCTACAATTGGTATGAGCCAACATAGCCAGGGAGAATATATTATCATAATAACACCCCGAGGCCCAATGGTTAACTGAAAGGCGAGTTCGTTATGTTAGGGATAATTTTTGCTATAAAAAAGTAACGATTAAATGAAATACTACTCATTTAGCTCTTCAATAATTTTAAAGACATACGTAACCTTTGAGCACTCTAAAGTTTCCAATCTTACTTTTAATAATGTTTCAAGAACACTTTTAACTATGTCATATGGAAGAACAGGGTAAGAAACTTCAATAGTATTGTCATCTTGTATTGTGAATCTTCCAAAACCATGCAAAGTCAGCAACTTTAAAATTTTACGGCGATCCTCGGGCTTCTTAGGTGTAATATGCCAAAAACGAAGTCTAGGACGCAAACAAGAAGTCATGCTTTCAATAGCATCCTTCTTCGCATCATCAGGAATAAGTTCAAGCAATGCAGATAGTATATCAGCTGGAACAATACAAATCCTACAAGGATGAATATAAAATACACCTTTGTTTAAATCCCACTCATCCATAGTGTAGGTCGCAGCTAAGGTTAAGCAGTGGTTAACAAAATCCTTCAAATGACGAAAACGCCCACCTTTTAATACGACTTCAATATATGCCAATGCATCATCATTTATTTTAATAGTAGTAATCTTGCCCACGACATCACCATAATATTAGTTTGTAAATAGAGAGAAAAGTTTTTCTCTCTATTATATTCTAGCATATTGAGATATATTGATTTAAATATAAATTTACTCTAGATTAATTACAATCCAAAAACTTAATATATTATAATATTTCAGTTTAATGCGGGACAATATTATGAGGCCCTTACGACTCTTAAAAGTTAGAGTATTAGTTGAGAAAAAACACCTAGAGAACATAGTTGACCTATTAAATGGAAATGCTCATTTTTATCTCTCAGGCATTATTAAAGATATAAGCGGTTGGGAAGAACTACTTCCCCTTCATGGCGGCCTATCATTAAAGGAAGCAACTTATATAGAGGGATGGATACCAGCCAAGAGTGCAGAAGAAGTATCTAAAAAACTAAAGAGCCTTGATAGAATCAATTGCACATTCGAAATAATTCACGAAGAAGAAAATGCACCAACAATACTAAGAAACCACAAAATTCTGAAGCCATTTGAAAATATCGTAAGAGCATTTGGAACACCAGCATACAACGAAATAGATCCCACCCCAATACTAGCAATGTTCTTCCCATTAATATTCTCACTAATGTTCGCAGATCTGGGTCAAGGGTTCCTCCTAACATTGCTAGGCCTAACAGCACTCATAGCAAACTATAAAGAAGTTAGGCTGATAAGAGTTGAAAAGTGGATAGAAAAAGAAATAGATGAAACACATCACATTATAGTGAAGCTCATAATAAGAACAATCAAATCATCAATGAAAAGTATATTCAACTTGACCAGCTACATAGTTGAGAATGCAAGCATATTCCTATTCTGCGGCATTGCATCCATGGTAACAGGCCTGCTATTCGGAGAATTCTTTGGACACCACATAGAAATGGTACCATTTAAATTGAGAATACCACAACCCATAGGAATAACGCTTCCTATAAACTCAATAGAAGATCCAATGAACATGTTCAAGTTATCAATACTTGTCGGAGGAATCCATATAGGCTCAGGATTAGTAATGAGCACCATAAACAAGATACTAGAAAAAGACTACCTGGAGGCATTCTTAGAACCGGGATGCTGGTTATGGTTCTATGTAAGCTTCATATATTCCATATTCACAAATAAGCTAGAAATAATGCGATGGATCACAAATCCATTAACATTTTATGGAATCCTAGCACCATTAACAATAATGCTTATTGGAAAAATGATAATAGGAGACCCGGCTGAAGGTTTCGCCATGACCTTTGAAGTAGCAATATCCTCACTTAGCAACACAATCTCCTATGGAAGAATATTAGCATTAAACCTTGCGCACTCACTAATGAGTAGCATGTTCATAAAAATATCTGGCGGAAACATTGCAATGATGGCAATAGGAACACTTATAGTAATGATATTGGAAGGACTAGTGATATTCATTCATACAACAAGGCTAATGTGGGTCGAATGGTTTTCAAAATTCTATAAAGGCACAGGCAGCGAAGTAGCATTAAGCATGCCACACACTTTATTTGCAGGGAAAATATCTAAATTCGCACACTAGATATAACTAAATGGGAAGTAGTAATGTATGTGGAGCCCACTCCAACAGTAGTAGAAACACTGAAAAAGGCCATAAAACTTATAACCAAAGAAGAATTTTTAGCCAAAACAAAAACAACAGAAAAAGAATTAGAAGAATACATCAAAGGAGAGAAATGGATACCACTAGACGTTATAAGTATAGCATGCAAAATCAATCGACAACATGGAAAAAAACCAAGCACACTCGGCGAAGCAATAAAAAACGCAGTAGTCCTAGTAAAACCACCAACAGAGAAGAAAAAAGAAAAAACAGAAATGATAAAAGAAGCAGAAAAAGTAGAGAATGAAATAAGAATAGAAGAAAGAGAAAAACAAAAAGACATAATAGAGCAACGCAAAAAACTATTCAAAACAATACTTCTTAGAAGCACAATCCTCCTCACACTTATGGCACCCTTCATAATTTTAGGATACATGATTGGAAAAATCTATAGCGAAGCACATGCCAACTTAGGAATAGTCATAGGAATAATAGCTTGGCTCTTCACAATTATAACATACACCCTACTGGCAACACCCAAAAACCTTAGGCAAGGGTTTTATAAGTGAACTTAATGAGTTCATAAGGGTTTTAACAAAAAATTAGGAGCGGTTTGAATGTCCAATGTAGCAAGATATGGATTTATAAGTGCAAAGATAAGAGGAATGAAAAACAGATTATTAAAAACAGAAGACTACAACGCATTGCTCAACAGACCATACAAAGAACTATACAAATACCTAAACTCCACAGCCTACGCACAATACATAAGAAACATAAACGAACAATCAACTCCAATAGAACTAGAAAAAGCAGTCATACAAAGCATGTTCGACACAATCCAAGAAATAATTAAATGGCTACCCAAAAACGTAAACACATTCATAGCCAAATACCTGACAAAATTTGAAGAAGAAAACGTCAAAGCAGCAATGAGATGCAAATATCTCCAGTTACCAGCACAAAAACTTGAACAATATCTAATCCCAATACCCCTAGGACTCTCAACAAAGGAATACCTAGACGCCTACACCAAAGCAAAACACATTAAAGACCTCCTACAAAGACTATATCTAAAAGGCTCAATAATAAATCTCAATAAACTAATAGAAAACAACAAACTAAAAAGCAACGAGGACCTAATTTCATGGGAAATAGCACTAGACAAAAGCATTTATATAGAAATGCAGGAAAGTGCAGATAAGCTAAAAGGTAGCGACAAAAAAATTGCTAAAGAAAACATTGGAATAGAAATAGACCTCTGCAATGTAAAAAACACCATTAGAGGAAGAATACTCAATATCCCTTGGGAAGAAATGGCAGAAAACCTAATTGAAAAAACCTACAAAATACCCATTAAAACTCTGAGAAAAGCCTTTCTAACCAAAGACACAACAGAGGCACTAAAGATAACTCTAGCGGAGCAATACAGAGAGATATTCAAACAAATCAGGGAACTAGCAAGAGAAAATAAGCTAACGGACATCGAAATCATACTAAACAAATACCTATACGGATATTATAAAACACTGTGGAGAAAACCGTTTCCTTTCAATATAGGATTAATCGTAGCATTCTTAGGACTCAAATGGTTCGAAGTAAAAAACCTAAAAGCAATAATTTATGGGAAGTCATATGGATTATCAGCCAATGAAATACAAAAATCACTAACCTACTAAGCTCACTTCACATATTTGAAGGCTGTTTCTTTTCCCCTCTTCAAAGACTCAGAAGCCTTAGATAATATTCCCTTCGACTTTTCCTTCCAACCCAATCTACCCTTCCTAATCTTCAACTTCATCTTATGAAGATCAGTTTTAGCCTTACTTCTCAAAAGAAGCGCATTACTCTTAACATTATTAAGAAGATTCATAGAGAAATCTTTACTCCAAAGGTACAACTCTTCCTCCGTAAAAGACCAATTCCTTGCAAAGCTAGAAGGAGGAGGAGAAGGAATAGAAATAATAGAAGCAAACTTAGACAACAATCGAATAATAGGTCTAAAAAGCCTATACAAAGACCTTGACAATTTAAAAAACAAACCAGGCTTCTTTCGCCTTAACACTCGCTTATGACGATCGATAAGATGTAAAGACTTCAGCACGTTTTCCTCTCTAGACCTAATAGTCTCCAAAAAAATGCCCAAATGCCTTTTCTTAGCCTTCAATAACCGCCTTTTATCAAGTCTCTGTGTCCCATTTATCTCTCTATCGATCTCCTCTAATCTAAGCACTAGACCATAATATCGCTCATCCCGCTCAGAGGAAGCATTTTGCGAAGCCATTGATTACACCTATAAGTACACTAATGTGGAACTGCAACTCCAATGGTATTTATCACCATTATCGAAATCAACAATCCATAAATCGCTAATGCCTCAGCCAGTACTACAGACAATAACACCTTAGTGACTATTTCAGGCCTCTCAGTACCTGCACCAGCCATAGCAGAGCCTGTATAACCAATAGCTAATGCAGCAACTAAGCCGCAGATTCCCATTATTAAGCCAGCAAAAAACCCCTTAACAGCAGCATCATAAGAAGCTATTAGAACGTCCATCTTAGTAATTAACATTACTGAAGTCAACAGCCCATAAATACCAATAGCTTCAGCCAGTACTACTGCCAATAAAGCCTTAGTGACTATTTCAGGCCTCTCAGTACCTGCACCAGCCATAGACACACCAGCAGTAATTATTCCATACGCCGCTCCACCAATAGAAGCACAACTAGCAAATACTATACCAAGCATACCCATAAGAGTTGGGTCCAACCATCACACCTCCATTTTTCTACTATCAATAAAAAATTCAATCTCCTTATAAGACTTCTTATTTAGAAAAAATCATTCACCTTCATAAAGATTCACTCCAAAAGATAAAGGTTTAAACTCCATTCCCCCTCCATGGAAATACTTGAAACCAAATTCAACCCAAGTCAACCTAAGTACGTGTGTAAACGAAACTAAACCCTCTAATGCCATTACCATGAAAATTGTTCCAATAGCCAAAATAGGATACCCCAGAAGACCCAATGCATGGAAAGCATCTGTCAACAATTTACTTAGAATTCCATGTGAAAGAGAAAGAGCTAATATACGTCCATAAGAAACTGTATGTGACAACGAGCTTATCATTGCCTCAAAGACATGTGCAAACCCGTCTATGAAACCTTCAAGCTTCACCATTCCTGCAAACATTATGATTATTGGAAGAACAATTGCAATAAATCCTATTGGAAGAGGATTCTGAGGAGAGGGTATGGTGTTTCCAATCCACAAATCTATATTAAGCTTAAATTTAAACAAAACCAAATATATGAACCCCACGTAAAACCAAAGCCAACAAACAGAGCCAAAGAATGCCTCCTTATACTCTCCAAGAAGAACTTCATTTAGAATTCTTAAAGTCAACCCTATTCCAATATGTATCGCACCAACAATAAGAGACAACTTAAACATCTTCATTGGATCCTCCAAAGGACTAAACACTTTCCCAATACCTGGAATGCTCTCCAATATAAAGCCCAATGGAGGATGCTCAAATGCTTTACCTAATATCTCATACATATGGAAACCAAACATTTCACCAAACATCAATCCACCAAACATTGCAGCTACTCCACATAGTATATAAACCTCCGCACCCGAAGCTATAAGTCGAATCATCTCTGAAGGAGGTAAACCCTTCTTTTTAGCATAAATCATAGCTACGCCAAATAACGCCAATAATAATCCATGCCCAACATCAGCGAACATCAACCCAAATATAAGGGGGAAAGTTATCGCAACTACAAGTGAAGGATTAATCTCATGATAGGAAGGAACATCATAAGTCTTAATCAATGTTTCAAAAGGCTTTATGAACTTTGGAGTCCTAAGCACAACAGGAGCTTCCTCATGCTCATCTAAATCAGAAACCAGCACTAAGACCTCACCATCAGTTAAGTCCTCTACTATTGACTTCACTTTCTCCATTTCAGTAACAGGAACAAATCCCTCAATAAAAGATAAAAGCGGAGTATGCACAGTTAAAACCTTAGACTCCTCAAGCGGCAAATACATTTCAATAAACGTTTTAGCCTCAAGTAAGAAATCAGCATGCTTTTCCCTCAATGACTCAAGAAAGTTTCTCAAAAGTTGCATCTTCATTTGAAATTCTGCACTAACCAACTCTAATTCTTCTCTCAATTTCACTTTAACAGAAGAAGTGTCAGGTAAATGTTCAACTTCTTTAAACTTTGACTCCAACTCCTTCAGTCGCGACTCCAACTCACTAAGTTCTTCAGCCTTTTTAACAAATTCCCCATACTCTGAATTAATTGCATCAACTCTCTCTTCTATAACCTTTAAAGCATCCTCTACACTTAAACCTTTAAACTTACTTAACTTGACATATTTATCTTCTACCTCTAATTTTTTCATTAAAACATCAACTTTATCTAGTAACGTCTTCAACTCATTAACAAAAAGCGGAACCTCTCTCAACCTATCTCTCAAATCTTCAATAACAGACTCTAATTTTTCAAATGTCTCTCTAGCATCAGCTAAATGTACAACTCCTAACTTAGCTAGACCTTCCATTACCTTATTGAAATGTCTAGAGAGCGTTACTATGTAAATTTTCTTCATTTCAACTGGACGAAACATAGGTACACCGCCAAATGCTATACAGCCTGTGCCTTATGTCTTTGGATATGATGATACTTTTAATTTTTGCGCTTGAGTATAAATATCAGGATAGAACCAGATTAAGGAAAGGTGAGAAACAAATGAGAAAAAAGAGTAAATGTTCAATGTGCAAGTCAAAAGCATTCATATCCCTGAAATATGCAGGCATCAGATTATGCAAAGAACACTTTAAAACATACTTCATAAACAGAGTAGCAAAAACAATAAAGAAATACCAGATGATTAAACACAATGAAAAGATATTAATTGGAGTTTCAGGAGGAAAAGATAGTATTGCAATGCTACATGCATTAACCGAAATACTCAAAGATACCAACGAGTTGATGGCAGTGCATATCGACTTAGGAATCAATGAATACTCAACAAAAAGTAGAGAAATCTTCAATCAAATATGCTCAACAATAAAGATTGAAAACAAGGTTATCTCCATTAAAGAGAAATATGGATTCACAATCAATGAAGCTGTAAGAAAAATTAGAAGACCTCCATGCTCAATTTGCGGATTAATCAAAAGAAGAATATTAAATGAATATGCACTTGAAATTAATGCAGACAAAATAGCAACAGGCCACACCCTAGATGATGAAGTTACATTTTTAATGTTAAACTACATCAACGGAAACATTAACATGCTCCTCAAAAGAAAACCACACTTACCAAAAATACATGAAAAACTAATAGCCAGAATAAAACCACTATGTGAAATCTCAGACTTAGAAACTCAAATCTACTGTCTAATAAATAATTTAAAATACATTGAAATACCATGCCCCTATGCACAAGACTCACCAATACTAAAATTCAAGAAAATAATAATGCAACTAGAAGAAATCAGACCAGGAACAAAACTCTCACTATTAAGAAACTTTACAAATAAAATCTATAAAGCATTAGAGAGCCACTATTCAGACAAGGTAGATCAAAAAATTAATGAATGTATTAAATGTGGCTATCCTACTTCGCAAGACCTATGTGCATTTTGTAGATTGAAAGAGAAGGTATTAAGTTAAAATCACGGCTTAATTACAGATTGTATGTATTCAATTTTTGCAAAAGCAGAATTAGCAGCAGCTTCAGCCATCCTGTAAACTGGCTCCGGCCATATTCCAAACAGAACACATAGAAGTGCCATAACTACGAGTGGAATTAAAATTAGAATCGAAGCTTCCCTTGCAGTAGCGGCTTTACCCTTCGGCTCTCTAAGTATTAAAAGCTGAATCAGCCTTAAGTAATATACAACAGACAGCCCGCTATTAAGAAGACCGATAACTGTAAGAAGGTAGGCGTGGGCTTCAATTGCAGCTGCAAAGATCATATATTTACTTATAAAACCGTTAAGGAATGGCACACCACTTAAGGACAATAGTGAAATGCTGAATGCAATGGATGTAATTGGCATTTTCTTTCCAACGCCTATTAATTCATCAATATTCCTTGTCCCAACTACATGAATTATTGCACCAGCACAGAGAAAAGCAAGACCCTTCATAAGAGCATGGTTAAATATGTGAAGTATAGCACCAGTCAAGCCGAAAGGAGTACCCAACGACATTGCTAATAGAATATATCCTATTTGACCAATACTTGAATAGGCAAGTAGCCTCTTTATATCCTTTTGCAGGAGCGCCATAATATTGCCAACAGTCATAGTTACAACAGAGAGTATTGCCATAATCATGGTGAAATCTACTAGTGAGGGAGTAAAGAATAGGTATAAAGTCCTAATAAGCGCATAAACACCAGTCTTTATTACAACACCTGAAAGCATAGCGCTAATTGGGCTTGGTGCTGCAGGGTGAGCGTCAGGAAGCCAGAAGTGGAATGGAACAGCAGCTGCCTTAACTCCAAAACCAGCAACTAGTAAAGCCACCACTAAGTAAATTAGCTGTGATGAGTCAGCATACATCATTGAAGAAGCTATATGTGCAAAGCTAAGTGAACCAGTTAGACCATATAATATCGACATGGCAAATAAAACCAATGCTGAACCAGAAGCACTCATTATAAGATACTTAAATCCAGCCTCTATAGGTTCCCAGAGATGCTTTCTAAAGCCAACGAGACAATATGACGAAATACTCATTAACTCCCAGAAAACAATGAAAGTCAAAAAGTCACCTGCAAATGCAAGTCCAACCATTCCAGCAACCATCAATAATAGCAATGCATAATATTGATCAAGACCAGTGTCATGACTCATGTAGTCGATGGAATGTATTGCAGATAGAAAACCAACTAAAATGAAAATTAGTGAAACAAAGAAACCTAGCCAATCAACTGCAAAGAAACCTGCTACCGGCGGCTTTGAAGTAGGGTATGGAATGTACACTAAAACATTATTCTCAGCAATCGGACCTAGCAAACGGAAATCAACAATCAAAGCCAGCAAAAAGCCCAAAGTTGTCCAGTAACTCTCAACATTCTTTAAACCAACACTCCTAGTAATTTTACTTAGGAAGGGGGTGACAATTGCAAAGAAAACCAAAGTCAATATAGGCAAAACTATTGCAAACACGGCTACCACCTCAACTTCTTCAACTTAGTTACATCAAGAGTCTTATAATGCTTATATGCATTTATAACGAAAGCCAAGGCTACACCAATTACACAGGCTTCTATAGAGATGATGATAATTGTGTAAGTATGTGCTAGTGGATCAACTAGACCCAGTGATCTGAACGCTGAGAAAGTTATGAAATTTAAATTCGCAGCACTAACTAGAATCTCAAGTGAAATTATCAATCTAATCATGTTTCTCTTAACCATTAGCCCATATAAGCCAACTGCAAGTAAAACTGCAGAAGTAGCCATAAAGGTGAAGAGTGGAGAACTCATTTTTCCTTCTCCTCCCTAAGCAAACATACAACGCCAAGTGCCGATGAAAATAGAACAAGAACTTGGGCTAAGACGTCAATAGATCTTAGCCTCCATAGAAACTGTCCAACAGCTTGACCGATTTGATAGAAATTTGTTCCTGGTGGTGTGAGCCAAAATGCCCTTCCAGCATAGGGAAAGAGCCCTAATTCTGCGAAGCCGGAGGTTAGAAGATTAGCTAGAAAGTAGGCAAGTATTAGAGCTGTAATTGCTCCTATAATTTCATTCAACTTCATGGCAACTCTACCTCCTCCTTCTTAGTTAACATAATAGTAATGAGAAATAGAACAGTAACAGCACCAGCATAAATTGCAAGTTGAAAAACAGCAACATATGGAGCATTTAACAATATGAAGGCTATTGCAATAATTATACTAAAAGCACATAATGAAAGTATTGCATGAGTTATGTTCTTTATTTCAATAGCCAATACTGCAAAAGCCACTATAAGTATACCCAAAAGTAAGGATACAATCGACGCAAACTCCAAATCTCTGCCCCCGCTTTATAACGAAAGATTCATGGCGATAATGAAGTTTCTTTTAACACTTTAAAAGCTTTTCCAGTCTCTTAAACATTAAGAGCTAAATATCATAAAGTACAAATTTAAACAGCGTTGGAGAAGTTATGGAGTGAAATTTGATTGCTTGAAAATCTAGAGAAATGGTTAATACAAATAGTAGTTGAACATGGATACCTAGGCGCATTTATAGTGTCCGTTCTAGGAAACTTAATACCCTTTATTCCAATACCATATCTTGTCGCAATATTTTACATGGCAGCATACCTTCCAGTCGAACCAGTAATACTAGGCATTATTAGCGGAATAGGAGGCACAGTAGGTAAAGTAATCGTATACATATTCAGTTTCGGAAGTGGAAAACTCATAGGAGAGGAAAAAGAGTATAGGATAGCTCGCTTAAGACAATTACTTGATAAATATGGAGCATTAGCTGTATTCGTATTTACGATTACACCATCACCAGATGACATAGTAATCATTCCACTAGGATTAATTAGATACAGTTTCTTCAAATTCCTAATAGCATGTCTAGCAGGTAAAATAGCTTTAAGCATGTTCATAGCAGTATTCGGTAAGACATTTGTGAATATCCTAGGATTAATGTTGGGTGGAAGTATATACGGGGCAATTGCTTCAATAATATTTCTGATAATAATTACAGTAGCACTACTCAAAATAGATTGGATGATAATCGCAGACATTGTAGATCAAGAAGGATGGAAAGGAGTTATCCGACGACTAAGAGATGGTAGATGGAGAGAATTCCTAGTAAAGAAAGAATCCTAATAGGAAATAAACTTCTTTAAATCTAATTGATCTTCCTTATCCTCAAAAAATATTATTTTACCATATACACCATCATATCCCGGAATAACTTTAAGACTATTACTCCTTAGCTTAGCTATTGCCTTAGCTATCCCACTTGATGTAACCTTTGCAATTTCATCTAATGGTGCATCTAGAACAACTCTATATTCCGGTCCCAGTTTATGTATAAGCTTAAGATATTCTTCCCAAACCTTTCCAGTGTATAAACGTCTAACATTGAATGGACTTATTCCTAAAACTGTTGCAATAAGTTCTTGGAGAGGCAATAATTTTATGTAGGGAATTGCCTTCTCAGGTCTAAAACCTTTAGGTCTATCTGCTAATTCCTCCACTCGATCATCAACACCCTTAGTTAATTTCCTTCCACAAATAGGGCAAATGTAATTCAGCTTAGCAGCTTCAGAAGGGGGTATAGGGCCAAAACCGCATTTCCGATGGCCAGACCAATGATATTTGCCATACGCAGGATCCACCTCAATTGTCATCAAAAAACGACTTGCATCCTTATGTTTAATAGCATCAATAAGTTCATAATAGCTTGGCTTCTTAAAGTCAAAGACACAGGCCTCTCTCCCCAATCTAAATGGCCATGGAGAATGAGCATCAGAGGCACTAACAAGAGCATATTTATCTAAGGCACTCACCCTCCAATTCATCTCCGGATCACTACTTAACCCCGTCTCTAATGCGTATATCTTTTTAACTTGGTCACCATAGCAATCCTCCATTCTATCCACGCCACTAAAGGAACCAAAAATGCTCCACCACGGTGTCCACGCATGAGCAGGATATATTAAACAATTCTCATCTACCTCCAAGACGATCTCAACAAGCTCTGAAGGATGCATATTAAATACGGGTCTACCATCAGAAGAAACGTTACCATAAAAGGATAGAATGTCAGAAATCTGCTCTGCAACTTCAATATTCGGCATTAAAATTACATGATGTACACGTCTAACCTTACCCTCAAACTCAAATATGGTTCCAACCTCAGATTGCATGATAAAAAATACATCCTCAACAGGAGTTAAAGGAGAATACAACCCAGGATACGACGATTCCTCTAAAGTTAATTTTAACTCTCTAAGCCAGGAAGGATTAAAAGCATCACCTGTACCAATAATTTTCAGTCCCTTAATTTTGGCATAATACGCTATTTTAGGGATAGTCATATCGGGACTGGTTGCAGCGCTATAATGTGAATGTAAGTGTAAATCTGCAATCATCTTCATCCAAGGAGTCTCCCAAATAAATAGAAGTTAAAACAAAGAATATATTTAGCTATTATCCCTCATTAGCTAGGAAATGTCAAGTACCAATTCACTTTTATCATATGCAGCAAGCTCATAGAACTTCGTTAGCTTAATAGCATTTCTAGGGCAAATTCGTTCACACTGCTGACAGAAAATACATCTGTCTAAATAGAAAACAGGCTTCTTACCACCAACAGTCTTATCACTTGGTACCATCTCTATTGCAAGAGCAGGACACTCTTTCGCACATAACCCGCAGCCAACACATCTATCAATATAAAATTCATGCCTTCCCCTATATCTTTCAGCAGGCTCAAGTTTTTCAAATGGATACTTAACGGTTACAGGCTTTTTAAAGAAATGTCTCCAAATCTCCCTAAGCATCGCCATCTACATCACCACCAATAAGATTTTAGTTATCAACAATTGAAGTAAAGCTAAGGGCAGCAGATACTTCCATGCACCTCTAACAACCTGATCTATCTTCAACCTGGCGAAAACAGTTCTCAACGAAGTTGCAATAAGAACTACTATCACCATCTTTATCAAGAACCAAACTATTGGTGGAAGAATAGCACCACTTCCACCACCAAGGAAAACCGCTGTTGCCAAGCCAGCACCTAAAACTAGTCTTAAATCCTCTGATAACCTAAAGAAAGCCAGTTTCCTACCTGCAAATTCAGTTAACCATCCAGCAACAATTTCACTTTCAGCCTCAGGAATATCGAATGGGATCTTCTCCAACTCTGCTTGAAGAGCTATAATGTAAATTGCGAAACCTAAAGGCTGCAAAATAGCAAATGGTATAACTTGGCTATTAGCAATCTTTGTTATTGAAAGAGAGCCAGCAGCAATAGCTGCTGAGCCCAAAGAAATAAACATTGGAATTTCATAGCCTAAAAATTGGAGAACGACTCTAATAGCACCCACAGAGCTAAATCTATTAGATGAAAACCATCCTGCCAAGAAAGCAGTTATTGTAAAGAAGGTAGTCAAAGTCAAAACAAGCACTAGATCCCCTTCAAACGGAGGCAGAACAGGCATGCCTGTAAATGGAATGTAGAATGAAGCAAAAACAGGAAGTGTTGCAGCCAATACTGGAGTAATGTTGAAGAATACTGGATTTGCCCATGTTGGAGTAAAATCTTCTTTAGCCATTAACTTTATAAAATCAGCTAGAGGCTGTAGAAAACCATGTGGTCCAGCATATAGAGGACCAATTCTATTTTGGAAGTGTGCATGAGCTTTCCTATCAATCCACTCAAACACAAATGCCAATGCCGAAATAAACAAAAATCCAGGATAAATCAAAACTCGAAATAAATAATACAAAACATTCATCATCTACTTCCTCCTCTCACGATAATACTTTAAACTATACCTCCTAAGCTCACTATCAGTCCATACCCAACTTTTGCCACTATTTATGTCTATGAAAAGCATTCGTTCAGTACAACAGTAGCATGGATCAATGCTAGCTATAATTGCAGGGATATCTGCTATATAGTAACCCTTCAACATTTCACAGGTTGCAGGTATATTTGCAAGTGTCGGTGTCCTCATTTTAACTCTATAGGGCTTTTCCTTCCCATCAGATTTAACATAATGTAGCAATTCTCCTCTTGGAGCTTCAACTCTTGCTACAGCTTCACCAGGAGGAGGAGTCCGTTTTAATCTAACTTTAATTGGCCCACTAGGCATCTTATCTAGACATTCTCTAATTATTTTAATTGATTCAAGTGTCTCATCAGCCCTAACAAGGGCACGTGCATAAACATCACAGTAGGGGTAAGTTACTAAGTTAAATGAAATTTCATCATAAGAAGAATAGGGCTCATCAAAACGTGCATCACTCTTTACATCAGAACCTCTCAAAGTTGGACCAACTGCACATAAATCTATAGCATCAGACTTACTAAGCACACCTACATTCTCAGTTCTAGCCCGAATAGTTGGCTCATTTAAAAGAACCTCTTTATAATACTTGGTTCTTTCCTCAAGATAATCTAGTCCCCTTCTAATAATTCCTTCCATTGGCGGAGTTATATCGTAAACCACTCCACCAATCATGTTCATTGACATCGTAACTCTATTGCCAGTTATTAGTTCAACTATATCCATCACTCTTTCCCTATCTCTCCATACATACATGAAATACGTCATAAAGCCAATTTCCATACCTAAAACTCCTATCCAGAGAAGGTGGCTGTGAATCCTGTTCAATTCATTGATGATAATTCTTAGATATTGAGCTCTCTTGGGAACTTCAACATCATATAACTGCTCTACTGCAAGACAATAGCAAGTGGTGTGAGGAGTATTGCAAATACCACAAATTCTTTCAGCAAGATATATTCCTTGAACCCATGACCTTAACTCCATTCCCTTCTCAATACCTCTATGCACAAAGCCCAATCTAGGTGTAACATCAACGATTACTTCACCATCCAATTTAAAGTTCCATTGAAAACCTTCCTTAATCGCCGGGTGTTGAGGACCTACAGGAATCCTATATATAGACATCATCATACCTCCTTAGGTTTCCAATCCTTTCTTAATGGAAACTCATCTTCAGGCCAGTCATCAGGTAGGATTAATCTTTCAAGATTCGGATGTCCTTCAAAAACAATACCCAGTAAATCATGAACTTCACGTTCATATAGAGTTGCACCTGGCAGTATGTCAACAACTGAAGGCATAGTGGGATTATCGCGTGGAATATGAGTTTTAACATTAACTAAAATTGATCTAATATGCTCACCTGGCACGGCTATATGATAAATTAATTCAAAAGACTTCATCATATCAATTCCAGTAATTGTAACAATATGTCTAGCATTAAACATATTCTTTAGGAAAAGTAGAATATCGCGAAGCGACTCAGGAGGAACAGTAACATAAACTCTCCTCGGCCCAGTAACCTTTAACTCCGATATTACATCTCCAAAGTTACTCTTAAGCTCATGTGCAATGAATTCTTCCTTCGAAGTAGACTTAGACATTATTTCTTCCCTCCACCCTGAAGTTTAGCCAATAACTTAGCTACACCTTGAATTACAGCCTCAGGCCTAACAGGGCAACCAGGTATATAGACATCAACAGGAATAACCTTATCAATTCCTCCTAAGACATTATAGCAACCCCAATAAACACCACCTGAACAAGCACAGGTACCCACAGCAATCACAAATTTAGGATTAGGCATCTGCTCATATATCCTCTTAAGTCTTGGTGCAGTTTGCCTTGAAACGGCACCAGTAACAACAAGGACATCTGCATGTCTAGGACTCCCTTTCAATAAGATACCGAATCTTTCAACATCAAATCTAGGAGCCAATACCGCTAGGACTTCTATATCACATGCATTACAATGACCAGTCCCCATATAGAGGATCCATGGACTTCTAATCCTACTCCACCCAATTATTGAAACCATAATCTCACCCTTTCGGAAGTAAAATTAATGCAGCAATCATAACTGCAATGTATAATGCTAACACCAAAATAGGTGAACTCACTGAAACTGCAAGGAGAAAAGCTGCAACATCAAATATAGTAAAGTACATTGCAAATCTATACAGCTGGACATTCATCTGAATATACTCAGCAGGATACTTGTCAGGTCCCTCACCACAAGCATATGGATCCAGCTCAGCCTCAGTATGCTGATGCTTAAAGGCAGTGTATTTACCGGAGTAATAAACCAAGTAGAGTATTACGAATATTATTATGAAAGTGATAGGAGCTGAGAGCAGCAATTCAACCCACAAATTACAATCACCTTACGTCTTTCAGTTCTTATTACAAAATTATTTATAAGCTTTAGGATGAAATAGTGTTACGGTTTTAACTAGCAATTATAACATAAACGGGGAGA